>NZ_JBLTJC010000185.1:0-20057 GCF_048158785.1 Streptomyces colwelliae
GTGCCGGACGCGTTCGCCGACGAGATCTCGCTGGTCGGGCCGCGTGAACGGATCGCGGAGCGGCTGGAGTTGTGGCGCAAGGGCCCGGTGACGGACCTGCTGGCCCTTGCGCCCGATCCGCACACGCCCCCTGACCGGACTCCTCGTCGCCGACTTCTCCCGCATTCTCGCCGGCCCCTACGCCACCATGCTCCTTGCCGACCTGGGCGCGGAGGTCATCAAGGTCGAGAGTCCCGGCGGCGACGACACCCGGACCTGGATGCCGCCGGTCCGGGACGGGATCTCCACGTACTACCTCGCGATCAACCGCAACAAGCGGTCCATCGCCCTGGACCTGCGCAAGCCCGAAGATCTCGAAGCGGCCCGTGAACTCGCCGCCCGCGCCGACGTGTTGATCGAGAACTTCAAGCCCGGCGGCCTGAAGCGGTTCGGTCTCGACCACGAGACGGTCAGCGCCGGCAACCCCGGCGTCGTCTACGCCTCGATCAGCGGCTTCGGCCCCGGTGCCGGTGCCGGGCTCCCCGGCTACGACCTGATGGTGCAGGCGATGTCGGGGCTGATGAGCCTCACCGGGGACCCGGACGGCTCCCCGTACCGCGCGGGCATCTCGGTGTTCGACGTGATGACCGGCCTGCACACGACCATCGGCATCCTTGCCGCGCTGCGTCACCGGGAGGCGACCGGCCAGGGCCAGCACATCGAGCTCAACCTGCTGTCCTCCGCGCTGTCGGGCCTCGTCAACCACACGGGCGCGTACGCCGCCGCGGGCGTCGTTCCGTACCGCATGGGCAACGCGCACCCCAGCCTGTTCCCCTACGAGCCGCTGCCCACCGCCGACGGCGAACTCATCGTCATCGCGGGCAACGACGGCCAGTTCCGCAAGCTGTGCGAGGTGCTCGGCGTGCCCGAGCTGGTCGACGACCCGCGCTTCGCGCACAACCAGGACCGCACCGCGCACCGCGAGGAGCTGCGCCCGCTGCTGGTGGAGCGGCTCGCCAAGCGGACGAAGGACGAGTGGTTCCGCGAGCTGACCGCGGCCGGGGTCCCGTCCGCTCCGATCAACACGATCGACGGAGGCGTCGCCCTCGCCGATGAGCTGGGCCTGCGTCCACTCGTCGAAGCGGGCGAGGGCGAGACCGCCGTACCCGGCATCCGCAACCCCATCACCTTCTCCGCCACCCCGCCGCGCTACGACCTGCCCCCGCCCGGCCTGGACGAGCACGGCGAGGAGATCCGCGCCTGGCTGCGGTCGGAGCGACCGCGCACGTCGACGCAGGACCACACCCGAACGGAGCCCGACCGATGACCACCCCGGACGGCAACTACCCCACCTCGCTGGGCACTTCGGACACCGACACCATCCGGCTGCTCGGCCACGACCTCACCGAGGACCTCATGGGCAAGGTCGGCTTCGGTGAACTGGCCTTCTGGCTGGTCACGTTGCGCCGCCCCACCCCCTCCGAGGTGCGGGTCTTCGAGGCGGTCCTGGTCGCCCTCGCCGACCACGGCTTCACCCCGACGGCGATCGCCGCCCGCCTGACGTACCTCAGCGCCCCCGAGTCGATCCAGGGCGCGCTCGCCTCCGGACTGCTCGGCGGCGGCTCCCGCTTCCTCGGGGTCACCGAGGACTGCGGCCGGTTCCTGGCCGACACCCTGGCCACGGTGGACGGCCAACTCCCGGACAACGACGCGGACTTCGACGCTCTCGCCCTGACCGCCGTCACCCGGGCCCGCGCCGAGCGACGACTCGTGCCCGGCCTCGGACACCCGGTGCACAAGAAGGGCGACCCGCGTACGCCGGTCCTGCTGCGCATCGCCGAGGAGGAGGGCCTGCGCGGTCCTCACCTGCGGCTGTTCGAGGCGGTCGGCAGGGTCCACTCCGAAGTCCTCGGCCGCAGCCTGCCGTTGAACGGAGCCGGCGTCTGCGGCGCCGCCCTGGCCGACCTCGGCCTGCCGGTCGACCTGCTGCGCGGCTTCGCCCTGCTCGCCCGCACCGCCGGACTGCTCGGCCACATCGCCGAGGAACGCCGACAGCCCGTCGCCTACGACGTGTACATGAGCGTCGACCGCAACGCCGAGTACGTCTCGCCCGACGACCGTGCCTGAAGACCCTGCCTGAAAGAAGAGAGAGGAGCCGCCATGGCCACCCTGGCCGCCGTCATCGCCTCCACCCACCACCCCTTCTACTACAAGGCCAGCACGGCCACCGGTGAGGACCGACCGCCGTACGCCGACGCCTGGGTCGCCAAGATCGAGGCGTTCCGCGAGACGCTCACCCGGGCCCGGCCCGACGTCCTGGTCATGGTGGGCTCCGACCACTTCCACCAGTTGTGGCTGGACAACATGCCGCAGTTCCTGGTCGGCAAGGCGCCCTTCTATGACGCCAACTGGTACAACGAGGAACGGGAGTTCGGCCTCCCGCGGATGCTGCTGCGCGGTCAGGAGGACCTCTCCGCGCACATCCTGCGGCACGGTCTCGACGCCGGTTTCGACCTCGCGTTCAGCAACGAACTGCGGATCGACCACAGCATCACCTGCCCGATCGTCACGCTCCGCCCCGAGGCCGACCTGCCGATCGTGCCGATCTACACCAACATCTTCGCCCCGCCCCTCCCGCAGCCCTCCCGGTTCGTCCAACTCGGCAAGGCCATCCGGGAGTTGATCGAGTCCTGGCCCAGCCACCTCAGGGTCGCCGTGATCGGCACCGGACACCTCTCGCTCGAACTCGGCGGGCCGCGCCAGTTCGGCCCGCACGGCCCCGACCCCGAGTTCGACCACAAGGCGGTGCGCTGGATCGCCGACGGCGACATCGAGGGCTGTCTGTCCGAGGTGACCCTGGACAGCCTGTGGACGCCGGGCAACGCCACCCACGGCTTCATGGACTTCATGCTGATGATGGGCGTCGCGGGCGAGGGCGTGAAGGCCGACCACGCCGACACCCTCGACCTGTTCCACACCATGGAGGCGTACTTCACCTGGTACCCCAACGGGCTCCCGGCCGACCTGACTTCGGGGGTGCGGGCATGAGCAAGTACCTGCTGAACAAGTTCCTCTACACCGTGGACCGCGATCCCGAACTGGTCGAGCGTTACCGGGAGTTGCCCCGCGAGATCGTGTCCTGGTGGGAGGCGGAGCGCGCGGGCGAGCTGCTGAACGCGATCCCCGCCGAGGCGACGACCTGGCTGCGGTTCACCGACGAGGAGCGCGAGGCGCTGGTCGCGCACGACTACGTGAAGCTCTTCGAACTCGGCGCGCATCCGTTCCTGACGCTCACCCTCTTCATCGCGCTGTTCGAGCGCGACCACGCCGAACCCCTCGCGTTCCAGCGGGAGTACGCGGCCAAGCTGGCCCATTTCTCCTTGCCCTACCCCGACATAACGACTTGAGACGAGGCCAGAGTTGAGCACCGAAACCGACATGGAAAGCTTCGACACAGACGTCCTCGTCGTCGGCTCGGGACCGGCCGGCGCCTCCGCCGCCCTGTTCCTGGCGACGTACGGCATCCGCGTCCGGCTGATCACCAAGTACGGCGCGCCCGCGGACACTCCGCGCGCCCACATCACCAACCAGCGGACCGTGGAGGCGCTGCGCGACATGGGCGTGGAGGAACGCCTGATGCGAGAGGCCACCCCCTGGGAGCTGATGAGCAACACCACGTTCTGCACCAGCCTGGCCGGGGAGGAGCTGGGCCGGGTCCCGTCGTGGGGCACCGCGCCGGACCGGCACGCCGACTACGTGTTGCAGAGCCCCTGTTCGATGGTCGACGCCCCGCAGACCATCGTCGAGCCGATCCTCATACAGGAGGCGCAGAAGCGCGGCGCGAAGATACGGTTCGACAGCGAGTACCTCTCCCACGAGCAGGACGCCGACGGCGTCACCAGCCGGGTGCGCGACCGGCTCTCCGGGCACGAACACATCGTCCGCTCCCGCTACTTGATAGGCGCGGACGGTGCGCGCAGCAAGGTCGCGGACCACCTGGACCTGCCCTTCGAGGGGCCGGGTCCGGTCTCCGGTGCCCTCGGCATCATCTTCGAGGCCGACCTGTCGCGCTTCGTGGAGCACCGCCCGTCGGTCCTGTACTGGATGCTCCAGCCGGGTGCGGACAAGCAGGGCGTGGGCCTCGGTGTGCTGCGGATGGTCAAGCCGTGGCACGAGTGGATGCTGATGTGGGGCTACGACCCGGCCGAGGGCCCGCCGGAGCTGACCGAGGATTTCATCCGTGAACTCGCCGTCCAGCTGGTGGGCTCCGACGACTTCGAGATGAAGGTCAAGTCGTCCTCGCCCTGGACCGTCAACCACCACTTCGCCACAACGATCGCCAAGGGCCGGGTGTTCTGCGCGGGCGACGCGATCCACCGCCACCCGCCGACCAACGGCCTCGGCTCCAACACCTCCGTCCAGGACTCCTACAACCTGTGCTGGAAACTCGCCCACGTCATTCGCGGCACCGCGCGGCCCTCGCTGCTCGACAGCTACGACGCCGAACGGGCCCCGATCGCACGGCAGATCGTGGAGCGCGCCAACCAGTCCATCGCCGACACCGGCCGCATCGTCGAAGCGCTGGAGCTGACCGACACCTCGGACGCGTCGGTGCTCGACGAGCACCTCGCGGCACGCAAGGAGCCGGGCGAGAAGGGCGAGCGGATACGGCGTGCGCTGCGCGAGGCCATCGCCTACAAGTCGTTCGAGTTCAACGCGCACGGCGTCGAGCACAACCAGCGCTACGCGTCCGGCGCGGTCGTCCCCGACGGCTCGGGCCCGGAGGAGTTCGCCCGCGACCCGCAGCTGTACGCGCAGCCCACGACCCGGCCCGGCGCGAAGCTGCCGCACGCCTGGGTGACACACCTGGGCCGGCGGGTGTCGACCCTCGACCTGGGCGGGAAGGGCGAGTTCAGCATCGTCACCGGCATCGGCGGCGAGCCCTGGCTCAAGGCCGCCGCCGCCCTCGCGGTGGAACGCGGACTGACCCTGCGCCCGGTGTCGATCGGCCCCGGCGAGGAGTACGAGGACACGTACGGCACCTGGTCCGAGCTGGCCCAAGTCGCCGACGGCGGAGTGCTGTTGGTCCGCCCGGACCTGTACGTCGCCTACCGGCACGCCACCGCTCCGGCCTCCCCGGAGGAGGCGCACCGGCTGCTGTCCGGCGCGCTGACGGCCGTACTCGGATAGGAAGTTGCGCCGCGCGGGGGCACCCTCAGACGAGGGTGCCCCGGGTGTCTCCCTGGGCCAGTGCGGTGGAGACGGCCTCCGCCGTCTTGCGCAGCGGTGGCAGGCAGCGCTCGCGCAGGTCCTCGGCGGTGGTGCGGGCGGAGTTGGAGGACACGCTCAGCGCGGCCGTCGTACGGCCCGCCCTGCCGGTGACCGGCACCGCGACCGCGACCAGCCCGATCTCCAACTCCTGGTCGACCAGCGCCCACCCGCGCTCCCGCACCTCCGCCAGCTCCTCGCGGAACCGGCCCGTGTCGACGACCGTGCCCGGAGTGTGCGCCACCAGCGGGCCGGCGGCGAGATAGGCGTCGAGTTCCGTGTCGTCGAGGGCGGCCAGCAGTACGCGGCCGGAGGCGGTGGCGTGGGCCGGCAGCCGGGTGCCGATGCCGCCGCCGATGGTCATGACCCGCCGGGTGTGCACCCGGGCCACGTACACGATGTCCGGCAGGTCCAGGGTGGCCATGGAGCAGGACTCGTCGATCTCCCGCACCAGGTCGGCCATCAGTTCCCGGGCGATCTCGTCGGTGCCCAGCGAGGCGAAGTAGTTCCAGCCGAGGTTCAGCACCTTCGGCGTCAGGGAGAACGTCCGGCCGCTGGCCCTGACGTAGCCCAGTGCCTTCAGGGTCAGCAGGATGCGCCGGGCGCTCGCCCGGGCGATGCCGGTGAGCTGCGCGACCTCGCTCAGCGTCAGCGCGGGGCGTTCGTGGCCGAAGGTCTCCAGCACGGCCATCGCGCGTTCCAGCTGCTCCAGCCGCTCGCCCGGTGCGGGGCCGTCGGCAGGGGTCTCCGTGTTCGCCATGGCGGCAGCCTACTGGCTCTCAGCACCCCGATCCCGCATTTGTGCGGTCAGCGAACGCCTCCCTATAGACGCGAACAAGCTCAAGTTGTACGGTCAGCGAACATTAGGTCGTTCAGTGAACAAGGTTGGACGGTGCCGGGACGCGCCGGACGAAGGGATCACCGATGAACAAGACCGACGTAGTCGTCGTGGGCGCAGGCCCGGTCGGCGTGCTCAACGCCCTGGGGCTGGCCCGGGCCGGCGTCTCGGTGACGCTGCTGGAGACCGAGCCCGCGATCGTGCAGTCACCGCGGGCCGTGGTCTACCACTGGTCCGTCCTGGAGGGCATCGAACGGCTCGGCATCCTCGACGAGGCCGTCCGGGCCGGATTCACCAAAGGGGACTACACCTACCTCGTCCTGGCCACCGGCGAGCGGATCAACTTCACGATGGACGTCCTAAAGGGGCACGTCCGCCACCCCCACAACCTCCACCTGGGCCAGCACCGCCTCGCAGAGATCGCGCTCGAACACCTCCGCCGACTCGGCGTCACGATCCACTTCGGCACCCGCGTCACCGGACTCGCCCAGGACGACGACGGAGTCACCGTCACCGCCGAAACCCCGGACGGGCAGGCCGAGTTCAGGACCGGCTGGGTGATCGGCGCGGACGGCGCCCGCAGCGCGGTACGCACCCTGCTCGGCCTGGACTTCGAGGGAATGACCTGGCCCGAACGGTTCGTGGCCACCAACATCCGCTTCGACTTCGAGGCCCACGGCTACGGCCGCTCCACCCTCCAGATCGACGCCCGCGACGGCGCGATCATCGCCAAGATCGACGAGACCGGCCTGTGGCGGTGCACCTACTGCGAACCCCTCGACCTGCCCGAGGACCAGGTCCTGGAGCGGATGCCGGCCGTCTTCGACCGTATCCTGCCGGGCGCCAAGGACTACGAACTCGTCCAGTACTCGCCGTACCGCATGCACCAGCGCGCCGCCACCCGCTTCCGCGCCGGGCGTGTCCTGCTCGCCGGGGACGCCGCCCACGCGACCAACCCGGCCGGCGGACTCGGCCTCACCTCAGGCCTGTTCGACACGTTCGTGCTCTACGACGCCCTCGCCGCCGTGGTCCACGGGCGCACGGGTGACGACGTACTGGACCGGTACGCGGACGAACGCCGGCGGGTCTTCCTCGACATCGCCTCGCCCGCCGCCGGCGAGAACAAGCGCCTGATCTACCACTCCGCGGACCCGGCCCGCCTGGCACAGGACCTCGACCGGCTGCGCCGCATGGCCAAGGACGAGCAACTCCTGTTGGAGCGCTTCCAGTTCAGCAAGCGGATCGAGACCCCGGCACTGGTCCGGAGCTAGAAGGAGACGGACGAATGGACAGCAACAACAAAGTCGTCGTCGTGGGCGCGGGCCCCGTCGGACTCATCACCGCGCTCGGCCTCGCCCGAGCCGGAGTCGAAGTCGTGGTCCTGGAACGGGAATCCGGCTTGGTGGCCTCTCCCCGGGCCATCGTCTACTACGGCGGAGTCCTCGGGGGACTGGAGCAACTCGGCCTGCTCGACGACACGTTGAAGGCCGGCGTCCGGTCCACCACCGTGCAGTTCCTGGTCCACCGCACCGGGGAACGCATCGCCTTCGACCACGACGTACTCGAAGGACGCGTGCCCTTCCCGTACAACGTCAACCTCGGCCAGGACCGGATGGCGGACATCGCCCTGCGCCACCTGCTCCGGCTGCCCGGCACCGAGGTGCGCTTCGGCACCACCGTGACCGGCCTGGAGCAGGATGCCGACGGCGTCACGGTGATCGGCGACGCGGACGGTGTACCCGTGCGGCTGCGGGCGGGCTGGGTCGTCGGCGCGGACGGCGCGAGCAGCCGCGTCCGCGAACTCCTCGGGCTGGACTTCGAGGGGACGACCTGGCCGGAGCGGTTCGTCGCCACCAACGTGCGCTTCCCCTACGACCAACACGGCTTCGCCGACGCCAACATGGTCATCGACCCGCAGTACGGCGCCGTCATCGCGAAGATCGACGACAGCGGCCTGTGGCGGTGCACGTACTCCGAGGACGCCACCCTGCCCGTGGAAACGGTGCACGAGCGTATCCCGGCGTACTTCGCCGCCACCCTGCCCGGCGACCAGCGCTACGAACTCGTGCGGTACTCCCCGTACAAGATGCACCAGCGGGCGGCGTCCGCCTTCCGCAGCGGGCGGGTCGTCCTGGCGGGGGACGCCGCCCACGTCACCAACCCGACCGGTGGACTCGGCCTCACCTCCGGCCTGTTCGACTCCTTCGTGCTGTCCGAGGCACTGGCCGCCGTGGTGCGCGGCGAGACCGGCGCCGAGGTGCTCGACCGCTACGCCCAGGACCGCCGCCGGGCGTTCCAGGAGTACGCCTCACCCGTGGCCAGCGCGCTCAAGCACCTCGTCTTCAACTGCCCGGACGAGAACGTGCTGGAGGACGCCCTCGCCGGACTGCGCCAGGCGGCGGCCGACCCCGAACTCCGGGCCCAGCGCCTGATGATCAGCCAGCCGCTCCAGACGCCCTCGCTCCTCACCCCTGTCACCCCGGCGGGCTGATCAGCACATGTGCCGGGGCCGTGGTCCGACCAGGTCCACGCCCCGCACGTCGGTGCGGTACGGGGCAAGACCGCACCCCGCGAGTTCCTCGACCAGACCGGCGTAGCAGTCGTGGACGGAGCGGACCTGCCGCTCGTCACGGGGGTTGAAGAACACCGTGGTGATGTGGTGCGTGCCGCGCGGCCGGACCACCACAGTGCTCACGCACCTGCGCCCGTGCCGTGCGCAGCGGGAACGCGCCACCTGGTCCGCACGCGCCACGGCGGCACCGGACACGGGTCCGAGCGGCGTGAAGTCGACATGGGCGGTGCCCTCGCCGTGCGGCAGTACGGCCGGGTCGCGCAGGTCCATGTCGGGCACGGCCCCGCGCAGCCGCTCGTCGTGGCGGGCGGCCTCCGCGACGTCGTCGCCCCCGAACGTCCGCCGGGACAGCCCCACCCCCGCCGCGCGCCGCACGATCTCCGCGGCCGTCGCGTACGCCGCCTCCACGGCGGCTGCCGGACCGCACATCCGGAAGCGGGCCACCCAGCCGTCGCCGTCCGGATCCACACCGCCCACACCGTTCTCGTCGAAGTCGAAACCGCGGGTCAGAACCACCGGACCGTCCACCGCCCGCCGCAGCCGCGGATCCCGAAGGGCGTCGAGGACCCGCGCCAGGGCCCGGGGCCCGGTGAAGCCGGCCCAGCACTCCGTGTACACCTCCGGTCGGCGTGCCAGCCGCCACACGATGCGGGTGACGATGCCGGCCGTGCTGTGTGTCCCGCACAGGCCGGCCAGGTGTTCCCGGCTTCGTGAGTACCCCACACCCGGCGCGAGGCCGTCGCCGATGACACCGTCCCAGCCCAGGTCGGGTACCGGAATCCACAGGTCGCCGCCCGTCCGCCCGAGCGCCTCGTACAGGTCGGACCAGCGCGCGCCGGGTTCCACGACGGCACGGGCGCGGACCGGGTCGACGTCCAGCACGCGGTCCATGCGCCGCACGCCGACGGCGACGGGGCGCTCACCGGCGACGCGGACCGCGTCGTCACCCGGCTCCGGGCGGTGGGCGTGGACCACCCGGTCGGACGCACTGGCATCGGTCCCACGAAGAACAGCGCTGTTCATGTCGTCATCGTCTCCTCGCTCTGGCCGCAGGGCCGCGGGGCGGCCGTGCGGCGGGTGAGCCCTACGCTCCGGGCGGCTCCGGCGCGGCTTCACCAGGTACGACCCACCGATGCTCGTCCGGCGCGCACCACCTGTCCAAGCGGGGAACTACGCGTTCGGCTACGTGTTCCGCCACGTACTTCCGTCCACGCGCCCGACGGCTCCCGTACCCGCGGCCGACGGATCACGGCCGTTCCGAGCCTTGTCCGAGATGGCGGAGCCACCTAATGTCGGGGCGTGGGTCAGGTGCGACGTGGCAATCTGCCGGCCGAGCTGGCGAGCTTCGTCGGACGCGGCGCCGAGCTGAGGCAGCTCCGGCGGTCGCTGGAGAACCACGTGGCCGTGACCCTGACCGGTACCGGCGGTGTCGGCAAGAGCAGGCTCGCCCGGCGGGCCGCCGCCGAGGTGGGCCGGGCCTTCCCCGACGGCGTGTGGTTCGTCGAACTGGACGACGTCGTCGACGGCGCGCTGCTGCCCGCCACGGTGCTCCAGGGCCTGGGCCTGCGCGACGACGGGGCGCCCGTCGAGGCGAGACTCGCCGAACACCTCCGCCCCCTGCGGGCGCTGCTCCTGCTCGACGGCTGCGAACAGGTCGCCGAAGCCTGCGCGGCCCTGGTGAGCCGCCTGCTGACCGAGGCACCGGGACTGCGGGTCCTCAGCACCAGCAGACGGCCGTTGCGCATCACCGGCGAGGCCGTCCTGCCCGTGCCACCCCTGCCGGTGCCCGATCCCGACACCGACGACCTCCGGGCGGCGGCACTGGCCCGCTGTGACGCGGTCGCGCTGTTCGTCGACCGGGCCGCGGCGGTCCGTCCCGGCTTCGCGCTGACCGACGCCAACTCCGCGTCCGTGGCGCGGATCTGCCACCGGCTGGACGGGCTGCCGATGGCCATCGAGTTCGCGGCCGACCGCCTGGACGTCCTCTCGGAGGAGCAACTCGCCGAACGGCTGGACGACGCCGAACGGCTGCTGGTCACCGGCAAGCGCGGCGCCCCCGAACGCCAGCGGACCCTGCACGCCCTGGTCGCCTCCAGCCACCGGCTCTGCTCGCCCGAGGAACAGACGCTGTGGGCCCGGCTCGCGGTGTTCACCGGCCGCTTCGAACTCGGCGCCGTGGAGCAGGTCTGCGCCGGGGGACCGGTCGCGGAGAGCGCGGTGTTCGACATCGTGGCCGGGCTCGTCGACAAGTCGGTGCTCAGCCGGGACGAGCACCCGGGAGGTACCTGGTACCGGCTGCCCCGCCTGCTGCGCGACCACGCCCGCGGCAGTCTCGTCGGCCCCGAGGAGTGGCTCCGTCTCAACGAGCGGCACGCCGAGTGGTGCCTACGGCTCGCCCAGGACGCCACACCCGGACTGCTCACCCCCAGAACCGACAGCTGGGCGGCCAAGATCCGCGGCAACCACGCCAACATCCACCACGCGCTCGCCTTCTGCCTGACGGACGGCGACAACCCGCGCCGGGCTCTGAAGCTGGCCTCGTCGCTCTGGTACTACTGGCTCATCACCGGCCATGTCGGGGAGGGCCGCGCCTGGCTGGAGCGCGGGCTCAGGGCGAGCACGGAGCCCTCACCCGAGCGGGCGAGGGCCCTGGCCGTGGCGGCCGACCTGGCGATCAACGACCGCGACAGCGCGGCGGCGACGGAGCTGGAGGCACAGCTCGTCGCCACGCAGCGGCAGGAGCAGCCTGCCCTCGCCGGGCATCTGGACTTCGCCGGCGGCGTGTTCGCCACCCAACGCGGTGATCTCGTGGGCGCGCGGGCGCTGTTCGAGAACGCGCTGGACGAGTTCCGGGCCTCGGGCGACCTGATGGGCACGTCGAAAACGCTGTGGAACCTGGCACTGGCCTGTATCTGGAACGGGGACACCGTTCAAGGGCTGTTCTACACCGACGAGTTCACCCGGACGTTCGGCGGACAGGGCGACAACTGGGGTACCTCGGCGGTCCACTGGGCCCAGGCCCACGCCCGCCTCCACGACCGCGACGCGGAGGGCGCGCTGGCCGCGCTCGCCGCCGGCGTGGCCCTGACCCGGCGCCTCGACGACCACTTCGGGATGGGCTGGTGGCTGCAACTGGGCGCACCCGTCCTGGCCGCCAACGGCCGCCACGCCGACGCGGCCCTCGTCCTCGGCGCGACCCGCTCCCACCGCGTCTTCGCCCTCCCCGTCCTCGACGCCCTGCGCACCCGGTGCGCGGACGACGTACGGGCCGTGCTCGGCGACCGCCACTTCGACGAACTGGCCGCCCGGGGCACCCGGTTGTCCCTGGAACGGGCGGTCGACGTGGTCGTGGCACGACCCCCGGAAGCCGACGCGGACCCGTCCCACGGCCCCGAGGACGCGGCGTTGTCGAAACGCGAATGGGAAGTGGCCGAACTCGTCGCCAAAGGACACACCAACAAGGAGATCGCCGCCGCCCTCGTCATCTCGATCCGCACCGCCGAGGGCCACGTACGACGCATCCTCGACAAACTCGGCCTGCTGTCGCGCGCACAGATCGCCGCCTGGATGACCGGCCGACGCACGGAACCGGACCTGCGGGGCCAGCGCTGAAAAAGCCTTCGACACGCACGGTGTGGGAGCACTGACGGTTTGGAGAGCTTGCCCGTGGCGGTGACCTGCGCCGACCAGATGGGTTGACGTGAGAAGAGGGGCGCACGGCTTCAGCGTCGGTGAGTACTGGGCACCCGGGCGGCTACGGAGGCCGGCGCGGGACGCTCCGCATCCGCGGCTGGCTCCCGGCGTTGGTCGCGTGCGGGGCGAAACGCTGTGGCCCGCGTCGCCCCGCGCGGTCAGAATGGCCGGATGCGCCGTCTCGTGGTCATTGACGCTCCGTCCAATCTCGGCCTTCGGCCGCCCACCGAAGGCACCGTGCCCGGGTGCTACAAGCTGGCGGGCGCGCTGCGCGAGCAGCGGCTGGTGCAGCGGCTCGGGGCGTACGAGGGCGGAGTCGTCGTGCCGCCCCGCTACGACCGCGGCGGCTGGCGGGAGGGCGACGGCGTGTTCAACGCCGAGGCGATCGCCACGTACACCCACAAGCTCGCCGACCGCATCGAACACCATGTCCGGGCAGGGGACTTCCCGGTCGTCCTGGGCGGGGACTGTTCCATCCAGCTCGGCGCCTCGCTCGCTCTGCGCCGCATCGGGCGGTACGGACTCGCGGTCATCGACGGATCCGCGGACTTCCGGCACCCCGGGAACTCCGAGCGTGTCGGTGCCGCGGGCGGTGAGGAGTTGGCCATCGCGACCGGCCGTGGCCAGCGGGACCTGACGGACCTCGAAGGGCTGCGGCCGTACATCAGGGACGAGGATGTACGGATCTTCGGCATCCGGGACTACGACGAAGAGCGGGCCGAGCTCGCCGAGTTGAAGATCATGAACGCGACGGTCGGGGAGATCCGGGAGTGGGGCGCCGAGGAACTGGCGGGCGCGGTTCTGCAAACCCTCGAAGTGCCCGTGACCGAGGGGTTCTGGGTGCATCTGGACGCGGACGTGCTGGACCCGTCCGTCATGCCCGCCGTCGACAGCCCCGACCCCGGCGGGCTCCTGCCCGACGAACTTGCCCCGCTGCTACGGGCCTTGGTGCAATCGGAGCGGTGCGTCGGCTTCAACCTCACCATCTACGACCCGGATCTCGACCCTGACGGTTCCTGCGCGGCCCTCCTCGCCGACATCCTCCAGACGGCCTTCACCCGCCCCTGACCACGTTCCGTAGATAGTGGATATCGGGGTCGGCCTCCCGCACCACGGTGTGGGCCTTCGCTCTCTGCCACCGCGCCGGCCCCCTGCCGGCAGCAGCAATCCCGCGCGGCAGAAGGCTCACTCGGCGCTACGAGGTTCACGGCGCCGGTACGGCACCGATCTGCTGCATCACCCCGAGGAGGTCGGGCTGGCCCCGTTCGCCGACGATCCGGCCGTCGGCCAGGTAGTAGAAGTTCATGGCCTGCACCGAGATCTTGTTGCCGCTCGCCGGGATCCCGAAGAATTCGCCGTCGTGGGTTCCCCGCATGGTGAACCGCGCGGCCACGGTGTCGCCTTCGGTGACCGTCTCCTCCAGCGTCCACTGGACGTCGGGGAAGGCGCCGCGCATCATCCCGATGACTTCCAAGTACCCATCGGGCCCCCGCAGCGGTTCCGGGTGGCTTGGCGCGTGGAACACCGCGTCCGGAGAAATGACCTCGCGGGCGAGATCCTCGTTGCCCGTGTTGATGAACTCGACGAAGCGGTTCATCACTGACTCGGTGGACTGCGACGGCATCTTGCTGTGCCTCTCCAGAGACGTTGGGGCGGGTATGGGCGAGCCTAACATCGAATCGATGTTCGCATCGATTCGATGTTCGCGTGCGAAGATGGACCCATGCTGGAACTCGCGATACTCGGCTTCCTCGCCGAGGGACCCCTGCCCGGACACGAGCTGCGCCGCCGCATCTCACAGCTGACCGGCTACACGCGGCCGGTCAGCGACGGCAGCCTGTACCCGGCGATCAATCGCCTGACCAGGGCGGGCTTGATCGAGCGGCGCGCCGACCCGGCCGCAGGGGCGGCCCGGTACGTCCTCAGCCTGACCGCGGCCGGCCGGGCCGACATGCTTCAGCGCCTGCGCAAGCCCGCCGACCACGAGATCACCGACTTCACCCGGTTCTACGTCGTCCTGGCGTTCCTCTCCCACCTGCCCGACGTGGCCGAACAGCACGCGGTGCTGCGCAGGCGGCTGGAGTTCCTGGAGGAACCGGCGAGTTTCTTCTACGACAACGAGCGGCCCCTGCGTGCCGAGGAGATCGCCGACCCCTACCGGCGGGGCATGCTGCTCACCGCCCGCGCCACCAGCCGCGCCGAACGGACCTGGCTGCGCGAGACCCTCGGCGAGAATCCGCCCGTACTCGACACCACGGGCCGCGACAGCGATCCGCATGCGCCCGCCGTTCCCGCGAGCTGACTGCCCACGGAGGTATCCCCATGCTTGCTTCCTGGTACGACGACCAGGGCCCCGCCGCCGATGTCCTGCACGTCGGTGAACTCCCTGATCCCGCCCCCGGCCCCGGCGAGGTCCGCGTCCGCGTCACCGTCTCGGGCGTCAACCCCGGCGACACCAAGAAGCGGCGCGGCTGGCTCGGCTCGTCCATGCCCTATCCACGGGTGATCCCGCACAGCGACGCCGCCGGAGTCATCGACGCCGTGGGTGACGGGGTCGACGTCCACCGCGTCGGACAGCGGGTCTGGGTATACGGCGCCCAGTCCTACCGCCCCTTCGGCACGGCCGCCCAGTACACCGTCGTACCCGACCCCCAGGCCGTACCTCTGCCAGATCATCTGAGTGACGAGCTGGGGGCGAGCCTCGGCATTCCCGGCATCACCGCCCACCGCACCGTCTTCGCCGACGGCCCGGTCGACGGCCAACTGGTCCTGGTCCACGGCGTTCTGGGCGGCGTCGGCTCTCTGGCCGCCCAGCTCGCCCACTGGGCCGGCGCGACTGTGATCGCCACCGTCCGCCGCACCGCGGACCTCGACCGCGTCGACCCGGCCGTCGTCTCCCACGCCGTCGCCCTGGACACCGGAGACCCCGCCACAGTCATCGGCTCGTACGCACCGCGGGGCGTCGACCGGATCATCGAGGTTGCGCTGTCCGACAACGCCGATCTCGACAACGCCGTCGCCGCCAACAACGCCGTCATCGCCGCCTATGCCACCCGCTCGGACCGCACTGAGATCCCCTTCTGGCCCCTGCTGTTCAACAACGTCACCCTGCGGCTGCTCGGCAGCGACGACTTCCCCGCCGAGGCCAAACGCCAGGCCGCCCGCGACCTCACCTCCGCCGCCGCTGTCGGCGCCCTCACCGTCGCCGTCGGCGACCGCTACGCGCTGGACGACATCGCCAAGGCCCACGACCACGTCGACGCCGGCGGTGGTCACGGCCGCATCCTGGTCACCATCCCCCAATAGCGCGGTCACCTGGCGGGTGACGACGGCGTGCTCGCCGAGCGGATCGGCGACACCTTGGTCAGTCTCGGCTGGAGCCCCTGTTGCTTGGCAGTTGAGCGCCCGTCCGCACGCCAATTCTGAGACCGCCCGCATAGGAGCGCGGCTCATTCTCCCCAGATTCTCCCCAGCGGCCTGGAACGAGTCGTCAGAGCCCGCGATCCGAGCCGCACCCACTCTCGGGAGCGCCTCCCCGGGCGATTACTCACAGCCAGTCCCGCCGCTTGAAGATGACGTACAAACTGGTACATACGACCGCCATCAGGAGGATCGCGAACGGGTATCCAAGTACCCAGTGCAACTCCGGCATCCGATCGAAGTTCATCCCGTAGATCGTCCCGACCAACGTCGGCGCGAACAGGATCGCCGCCCAAGAAGAGATCTTCTTGATCTCCTCGTTCTGCTCGAACCCCGCCTCCGCCAACGCCCGCATCTCCGCGTTCTGTTGCTGGGTGACCAGGGTCGCGTTCACCGTGAGGATGTCCGTGAGGGCCTGGCGGAAGCCGTCGACGCGCTCGCTGGTGTGGGTGACGTGGTCGGCGACGTCGCGGAGATAGCGCTGGAGTTCCTCGTCCGTGCCGTACTTCGCGAAGCCCGCCATCAGGCTGTGCAGCATGCCCACCAGGGGACGGGTGGCGCGCTGGAACTCGACCATTTCGCGGGAGAGTTCGTAGATGCGGCGGGAGACCTGCGGTTCGTTGCGGAAGACCTCCGTCTCGATCTCGTCGATGTCGATCTGGACGCCGGCGACCACCGGCGCGTAGCCGTCGACGACCGCGTCGAGGATGGCGTACAGCACCGCCTCGGGGCCGAGCTTCAGCAACTCCGGTGATTCCTCCATGCGTTGGCGGACCGCCGACAGATCGGGGGCCGCGCCGTGCCGAACCGTGATCACGAAGTCCGGGCCCACGAAGACGTGCAGCTCGCCGAAGTCGACCTCCTCCGTGGTGTCCAAGTAGCGGGCCGCGCTGAGGACTACGAACAGCGTCTCGCCGTAGCGCTCCAGTTTCGGGCGCTGGTGGGCCTCCATCGCGTCCTCGACCGCCAGCGGGTGGAGGTCGAACTCCGCTGCCAGGGAGAGGAGTTCGCTCTCGGTGGGGCGGGCGAGGCCGATCCAGGCCATGCCAGACGGCTGCTCGCGCAGTTCGCGGAACGTGTCGGCGAGGGTGTCCGGTGCCGAGACGCGCACGCCGTCCCGGTACAGGGCGGCCTGGACGACGCTGCCCGCGTCGGACGGTTCCGAGGGAGGCGCGTCGGCGGCGGACACCGGGGGCTTCTGTTCGGGTGCCGGGGGAGGGGGCTGCGTACGGCGCCAGCCGGACGTCCTGCCGTTCCTGCCGTCTCCGCCGTTCTTCGAGGTGGGGCGGGCGCGTCGCTGGGGCATCGCGGTGCCTCTCGATCGGGCCTGTGTCTACGTCTACGTGATCACGGAGCATGAGCAGGATATACGGGGGCAAACGACCTCGGCGTGTGAACCAGGTCCCGGATTCGGTGAGAGTTGCGGACGGAAGGTGTCCGCAATCGCCCTTAGCGTGTGGAGCGTGACCAAGGCGAACTCCCCGACCGCTCCCGTACTCGACACCCGCGCCCTCAACCGCGCCACCCTCGCCCGGCAACTCCTCCTCCGTCGCTCCTCCCTCTCCGCCCACGCCGCCGTCGAACATCTCCTCGGCCTCCAGGCCCAGAACGTCAAGCCGCCGTACTACGCCCTCGCCGCCCGCCTCGACGGATTCGCGCCCGAGGAACTGTCCGGGCTGATGGCCGAACGCGAGGTCGTCCGGATCGTCACCATGCGTTCCACCATCCACACCCACACCGCCGCCGACTGTCTCAGCCTCCGCCCGCTCGTGCAGGCCGCCCGCGATCGTGAACTCGGCAATTTCCGCAAGGGGCTCGTCGGCGTCGACCTGGACCGGCTCGCCGTACGCGCCCGTGAACTCGTCGAGGACGAGCCGCGCACCATGAAGGAGTTGCGCGAGGCGCTGCTCGTCGAGTGGCCCGACGCCGACCCGCAGGCCCTCGGGATCGCCGCCCGCTGCAAGCTCCCGCTCGTCCAGGTCACCCCGCGCGGGCTGTGGGGACGGAGTGGTCAGGTCGCGCTCACCACCGCCGAGCACTGGCTGGGGCGGCCCGCCGAACCCGCGCCCGCCCCCGACGCGACCGTCCTGCGCTATCTCGCCGCCTTCGGCCCGGCCTCCGTCAAGGACATGCAGACCTGGGCCGGCCTGACCCGGCTGCGGGAGGCCTTCGAGCGGCTACGGCCCCGACTCCTCACCTTCCACGATCCGAACGGCGTCGAACTCTTCGACCTCCCCGGCGCGCCCCGCCCCGCCGCCGACACCCCGGCCCCGCCGCGCTTCCTGCCCGAGTTCGACAACCTGCTTCTCTCACACGCCGACCGCACCCGGGTCGTACCGCCCGAGTACTGGGGCCGCGCCTGGCAGGGCAACGTGGCCCACCGCACCTTCCTCGTCGACGGATTCCTCGCCGGGGTGTGGCGCATCGACGGCCAGGACCTCGTCGTCGAGCCCTTCGGCAGGCTGACCAAGGCCGAGCGGGATGACGTGGTCGCCGAGGGGGCGCGGATGCTCGGGACGATGCACATGGGGACGTCGTACGACATCCGGTTCGGGACGGTCGTACAGCCGTAGAACCCAAGGACCGTAGAACCCAAGGACTGTAGAACCAAGGACCGTAGAGCCGTAGAAGGTTCAGTCCGCGCGGCCCGTCACCGCTACCGTCACGCCCAGGCCGATCATCGTGCAGCCGCCCGCGCCGCCGATCAGGGAGAGGCGGCGGTCGGAGCGGGCGAACCAGTTGCGGGCCGCCGAGGCGGTCAGGCCCCAGAGGGTGTCCGTGACCAGGCCGATGGAGATGGGGATCAGGCCGAGCAGGAGCATCTGGAGCGGGACCTGGCCCGCGGAGTGGTTGACGAACTGGGGGAGTACGGCGGCGAAGAACACCACGCCCTTGGGGTTGGTGACGCCGACCAGGGCGCCGTCCAGGACCGTGCGGAGGTCGCCTCGGGGTTCGGTGGAAGGGGTCGCCCGCATCGCCGACGCCTTCAGGTCCTTGCGGTGGCGGAACGCCTGGACGCCGAGATAGACCAGGTAGGCCGCGCCCGCCAGTTTCACCGTCAGGTAGATCGTGACCGACCGCTCCACCAGCGCGCCGATGCCGAACGCCACCGCCGTCACCAGCAGATACGAGCCGAAGACGTTGCCGAGGGCGGTTGCCACCGCTGTACGGCGGCCGTGTGCGAGCGCGCGGCCGATGACGAACAGGACGCTCGGGCCCGGGATCACGATCACCAGCAACGACATCGCCGCGAAGGCGAGGAAACGGTCCGTGGACACCATGCGATCACTCCCATCCGGCGCTCATTGAAACAGGCGTCCGGGAGTTCTCTCTAGGGCCGGGGGCAGCGGGCACATGGATAGGGTGCGTTGCGGGCTGCTCGTGGAAGCCCGCAACGCACCCTGGTATTTCCCTGAGGGGTGCTCAGGAGTTCTTCTGGGTTACGAGTTGACCTGTGTGGTCACCAGGCTGGAGAACTTGGTCAGCCGGGAGTAGACCCCCGGGTAACCCGCCTCGGCACAGCCCTCGCCCCAAGAAGTGATCCCTGCCAGGACGCCCCCGATGAGCAGGGGACCGCCGCTGTCGCCCTGGCAGGTGTCTACGCCGCCGGATGTGTATCCGGCGCAAACCATGTCGGTCGCGATGAAGTCGGAACCGTAGGAGCTCTTGCAGCTGGTGTCGGACACGATCGGGACGGTCGCCGTCCGCAGCTGGTTGGAGGAGCTGCCGTTCTCCGAGGTGGTGCCCCAGCCGAGGATGCGGGCCGTGGCGCCGGTCGCGTACACGGAGGTGTCCGTGGAGGCGACGTACTTCGCCGTGGTGTACGGCATCGACGTCGACAGCGTCAGCACGGCCACGTCATTGCCGTTGGTGGCGTCCGTGTAGCTGGGGTTGATCCAGATCTTGCTGACCTTGCTGACGGTGCCGTTCGTACCGTTGAGGTAGGTACGGCCGCCGACCACGCGGACGCTGCTGGTGGTCTCGCCGACCATACAGTGGGCGGCGGTGACCACCTTGGTGGCGGATACGAGCGTGCCGCCGCAGAACTGGTTCTGCGAGGCGTCCGTGATCTGCATGACGAACGGGTACGTCGTCGTCGTGGTCGTGGAACCGCCGACGATGGGCTGGGGGGCTGCCACAGCGGTGGGGGCGCTGAGCAGTGCGGTCGCTGCGGCAGCGGCTGCTGCTGCGACGACTGCGGTGGTTCTCTTGGCGCGGTTGAGCCCGAACATGAGTCTCCTCATTGGCTTGCCGGTGGGGGTCGCGCGGGTGTGGGGGGTGCAACGG
>NZ_JBLTJC010000186.1:0-19905 GCF_048158785.1 Streptomyces colwelliae
CCCGCTCACCGGGAGCGGGAGCGGGAGCGGGAGTCGGCGGGCCGCGGTGGGGCGGCGGACGCGGGGACGCGGGTGCGGGTGTCCCGGGTCACGCGGCCGCACCGCGGCGGTCCCGTACGGCCGACTCGGTGACCCGGCCGGTCTGGTCAGCCGGTCGGCGTTCGACTGTCCGGACAGTTCAACTACCGTGCCGGTTCGGCTACTTGGCGGACGCGGCCGTCTGGATGTCCTTCAGCGTCTTCGCCGCGTCGGACTGGCCCAGCAGGAACGACTGGATCTTGGAGCCGGTGTCGGTCTCCGCCTGGGTGCCGTACCAGGTGTTGGAGGGCAGCACCCGGTAACGGCCCTCGTTGAAAGCGGTGTTGAAGATGGTCGTCTCCGTCGAGTCGGGCGTGGTGCCACCGGTGAACGGGGACTCGGCGTGCTCGGCGTCCAGGTACTTCGCCAGATTCGCGCTCTGCGACCAGAACTTGACGTACTCCTTCGCCGCATCGGCGTGCTGCGACTGGGAGTTGACACCCCACGCCGTACCGGAGAACAGCATCGCGTTCGGCTTGGTGCCCGCGGCGCCGCCCGGCCAGGGCGCGAACGAGACCGGGAAACCGGCCTTCTTGATGTTGGAGACCTGCCAGGCACCCTGGTACCAGAACGCGCTCTTGCCGGCGCTGAAGTCCTGCGGGCCCTGCGACCACTCGTCGACGCCGAGCTCGTTCTTCCAGTTCACATAGCCCTTGTCACCAAGGGTCTTGAGCTGGTCGAGCGGCTCCTTCCAGTCCGAGCCGAAGGACGCCTTCCCGGCGAGGAAGTCCGTGTCCCACTGCTTGTTCTTCTGGTAGACGGTCGTCGAACCGCTCGCCTGGAAGACGGAGCTGCCGGTCCAACCCGCCTTGTCCGGCAGCGAGATGGGCGTGATCCCGGCCTTCTTGATCTTCGCGAGGTCGGCGAGGAACGTCGGCCAGTCGGCGGGGACCTCGGTGATCCCGGCCTTCTTCAGCAGGTCCATGTTGGCGTACAGACCGATGCCGATCAGCTCCATCGGCATGGCCAGCGTCTTGCCGTCGCTCTGCGTGAACGGCTTCGCCGCCGACGATATGGAGCTGACCCACGACTCGTTCGACAGGTCCGCGAGGTAGCCGGAGGCGCCCCACTTCTTCATCTTGTCCGCGTCGACCATGATGACGTCGCCGGCCTTGCCGCCCAGCAGCTCGGGCTGGAGCTTCTGCGTGTAGGTCGGGTCCGCGGTGGTGTACTTGAAGTCGATCTTGATCTTCGGGTGCGCCTTCTCGAAGGCCTTGTTGATCTCGGCGATGTTCGCCGGCTCCGCGCCGCCGCCCTTCCACGCCTCCACGTGGAGCGTGACCGTCCCGTCCGCGGAGGTCGAGTCGGACCCGCCGCCACAGGCGGCGAGCGATGTCGCCAGGGCGGCGACCGTGGTGGCGACCGCGAGCAGTCTCCCGGAGCGCTTCATTGCACACCTCACCCATCATCGGCGCATGCCGATTTCGTCGTGCTTGCAGGGGTTTGTGAAGAAAGTTGGAGGTCCACGGTGTTCGCCGAGTCCCGTCGGCGGTGCGAGGACCGTGATGGTTTGCCGGGCCTGAATGGATATATCACTGAAATCCATCGAAGGAAACCGGTTGACCAACGACTTCGGCGAACGCTAGGTTGCGGCGCCAGAAGGTGTCAAGAGGTCAAACGCAACACCGCATGCCGAACGCCACACCCCAGGCGAATGCGGCAGTCGGGACGATTCGCTTGGCTCCGGGGACGATTCCCGTGACTGGCACAGTGGTCGACAACGTCGTTGACGAGGAGGGTTCGCGTGGCTGAACAGCCCGTACGGGCAAGGCTGGTGGACGTCGCACGGGAGGCGGGAGTCTCCAAGGCGACCGTGTCCAAGGTGCTCAACGGACGACAGGACCTGTCCGTCCGCCCCGAGACCAGACAGCGCGTCCACGAGGTCGCCGCCGCCCTGGGCTACCGACCGCACTCCGGGGCCCGCGCCCTGGCCGGGGCCGGCACCCACGCCCTGGCCCTGCTGGTACCGGCCCTCAACAACCCCACGTACGTGACCATTTCGCGCGGCGCCTACCAACGCGCCCGTGAACTGGGCTACCTCTCCCTGCTCGCCGAGGACTTCGACGGCCAGGAGGCCGACGACACCTTCAACGACCTGGTCAAGGAGGGCCGGGTGGACGGACTGCTGATCGCCTCCGCCCGCCCGGGCCACCCCCTACTGGAGACCCTGAGCCGCAACCCGGTTCCGCACGTCTTCCTCAACCGCGCGGTCAAGGACTCCGGCCGCAACGTCACGATGGACGTGGCGCGTTCGAGCGTCACCGCGCTCGACCATCTCCACGCACTCGGTCATAGGGTGATCGGCCACATCGCCGGCCCCTCGGGGATCACCCCCAGTGAGGACCGCCGGGAAGCGTTCCAACGGCACGCCGCCGCCCTGGAGCTTCTCGCGGCACCGGTCGCCCACGGCGACTTCACCGAGGAGGGCGGCGCCTGCGCCGCCCGCGAACTCCTCACCCCCGCCGAAGGCCGACCGCAGGTCACCGCGCTGTACACCAGCTCGCTGGCCCAGGCCATCGGGGCGACACGGGCCATCCACGAGCGTGGCCTGCGCATCCCCGAGGACATCTCCCTGGTCGGCAACGACGACCTTCCGGTCGCCGGTTACCTGACCCCGCCGCTGACGACGGTCGCCATGCCGCTGCACGAACTGGGCACGGCGGCGGTGGACGCCCTGGTCGCGGAGATCCAGGGGAAATCGCCGGGGGACGTGGTCGTACCGACCGAGCCGCGGTTGGTGTTGCGGGGGTCTACGGCGGCACCTGGCGCGGCGGGGCGAGCTGAGCCGTAGGACCGGACCAGTACGACCCTCAGGGATCGGGCGCGTGAGCGCGGCCTGACCCGTAGTACCCCGAAATGTGCTGAAACACCCCGTAATACCCGTAATACCCGTAATACCCGTAAGACCCGTAGTACCCGTAGTACGAGGACGGATGACCGGACGGGCCGGTCACGCCGAGAGGAACGCCATGAGCCGCACCACCCCCGAGAGCCACCCCGACAGTCACCCCGGCCACCGGCCCGCCCGCTTCACCGGCCGTACCGCCCTCCTCACCGCCGCCGCCTCCGGCATCGGTGCCGCCACCGCCCGGCGCCTCGCCGAGGAGGGTGCGTCCGTGCTGGTCACGGACGTGGACGCGGCGGGTGCGGAGAAGGTGGCCGACGAGGTCCGCGCCAAGGGCGGCCGAGCCCGTCACCTGGGGCTGGACGTCACGAACCCCGAGGCGTGGCCGACGGTGGTGCGGACGGTCGAGGAGTGGACCGGACGCCTCGACCTGCTGCACCTCAACGCCGGCCGCAACCTCCCCGGCGCGATCCACGAACTCGACGACACATCCTGGCACGACCACCTCCGCCTCGCCCTCGACTCCGTCTTCTACGGCGTCCGGGCGGCCGTACCGCTGCTCTCGGCGGCCGGTGGCGCGGTGGTCGTCACGGGCTCCGTGCACGCCGTGCTCGGCTTCAGCGGCTTCCCGGCGTACGCGGCGGCGAAGGGCGGAGTCAGCGCGCTGGTACGGCAGTTGGCGGTCGAGTACGCGGGCCGGATCAGGTTCAACGCGGTGGTGCCCGGTGCGGTGGAGACCGGCCTGTGGACGGACGCGCCGGACGACTACCGGGCCCAGACGGCGGCCCGCACCCCGGTGGGGCGGCTCGGCGAACCCGAGGACATCGCCGCCGCCGTCGCCTTCCTCGGCTCGGACGACGCGTCGTTCATCACCGGCCAGAACCTGGTCGTGGACGGCGGGCGCAGCATCAGCTCGCAGGAGTAACACCGGCTCGGCTGCCACGAAAAGCCTCACCCCATACCCGTAGGACCCCTGGGACCACGGCCAGTCCGCCGTGCCCTCAGGACCCGTACCCGTAGGCCCCATACCCGTAGGACCCGGAGGTCCGCAGCATGAAAATCACCGGATACGAGCTGTTCCTCGTCGAACCGCGCTGGCTCTTCCTGCGCGTCGACACCGACGAGGGCATATCCGGCTGGGGCGAGCCCATCGTGGAGGGCAAGGCCCACACCACGGCCCGGGCGGTCGAGGAGATGTTCGACTACCTGACCGGCCAGGACCCCGCCCGCATCGAGGAACACTGGCAGATGCTCGCCAAGGGCGGTTTCTACCGCGGCGGCCCGGTCCTCAGCAGCGCCCTCGCCGGCATCGACCAGGCCCTGTGGGACATCGCGGGCAAGACCCACGGTGTCCCCGTGCACCAGCTCCTCGGCGGCCACGTCCGCGACCGCGTCCGCATCTACGGCTGGCTCTACGGCGAGACTCCTGAGGAACTCGCCGAGTCGGCCGCGGGCCAGGTCGCCAAGGGCCTGACCGCCGTGAAGATGAACCCCTGCGCGCAACTCGAGCCGCTCGCCACCCCCGCGGCGATCGACGCGATCGTCGCCAGGGTGAGCGCCGTACGGGAAGCCATCGGCCCGGACCGGGACCTTGCGCTGGACTTCCACGGCCGCTTCAGCGGAGCGATGTCGCGCCGCGTACTCCCGTACCTCGAACCGCTGTTGCCGATGTTCGTGGAGGAACCGGTCCTCCCGGAGTTCACCCGCGACCTCGGCGACGTCGTCCGCGCCACCTCCATCCCCATCGCGACCGGCGAACGCCTCTTCTCCCGCTGGGACTTCAGGGAGGTCCTCGGCGCCGGCATCGCGGTGGCCCAGCCCGACATCAGCCACGCGGGCGGCATCTCGGAGACCCGCCGCATCGCCGCGATGGCCGAGGCCTACGACGTGCTCGTCGCCCCGCACTGCCCGCTCGGCCCGATCGCGCTCGCCGCGAGCCTCCAACTCGACTTCGCCGTACCGAACTTCCTCATCCAGGAACAGTCCCTGGGCATCGGCTACGGCGACAGCAGCGGCCTGCTCGGCTACCTCGCGGACGCGTCGCCGTTCGAGGTCCAGGACGGTTACATCCACCGCCTGACCGCCCCCGGCCTCGGCATCACGGTCGACGAGGACAAGGTCCGCGCCGCCGCCGAACGCGGCCACCGCTGGCGCAACCCGGTCTGGCGCAACGCGGACGGCTCACTGGCCAGTTGGTAACAAGCGACCTCAACGGCCCCTGACCACCGGGCCGTTGGCACCGTGCTGCCCCGACGCCGTCGAATCCGGCGTCGGGACAGCACCACACGCTCCAGGCGCACCGGCGGCAACCGGTCATCGCGCCTGGTGAAGAGGGGAATCTCGCCGCACGCAGCGGCAAGGGACACATCCACCCATCCAAGGAGCGCGCAATGAAGCGTCGCAGATTCGGTTCTCCCGACGGGCCAGTTCCCGCCAACCCCCGCACAAGGCGGCGGACTTCAAAGGTCCTGGCGCTGCTGGCGGCGGTGACGGGCGCGTTGCTCGTCCCCGTCACGGCAACCAACGCGGCGGCAGCCGGGACGAGTTACTACGTAGACTGCTCGGCCTCCTCCAACGGCACCGGCACCAGCGCCAGCCCCTGGAACTCGGTGACAGCCGTCAACAGCACCACCTTCACCGCAGGCGACAGCATCCTCTTCAAGGCCGGCACCACCTGCACCGGCCAACTCGCCCCCGGCGGCTCGGGATCCTCGGGCAGCAACATCTCGATGTCGTCGTACGGTTCGGGCGCGAAGCCGATCATCGACGCGGCGGGCGCGACGGGCGCGGTCATCCACCTCCTGAACCAGCAGTACTGGGACATAGGCGGCCTGGAACTGATCGACAACGCCTCGTCCCCCGCCTACCGTTCGGGCGTCCTGGCCGAGAACAGCTCCGGCGGCGTCCTGAACCACATCCGCGTCCACGACATGTACATCCACAACATCGCGGGCTACGGCGGCGGTTGGTACTCGACGAACGCGGGCGTCGGCGTCCAGACCGACCACACGACCCCCGTCTCCACGTGGAACGACGTGGTGGTGGAGAACAACACGTTCGACCACGTGGACCGGATCGCAGTCGCCGTGACCCCGAACGCGGACGGCCAGGGCACAGGTCTCACCACCGGCACGGTCATCCGCAACAACACGATGACGTACGACGGCGCGGACGACATCCTGGTCGTCAAGAACGACGGCGCCCTGATCGACGGCAACAAGGCGGGCTACGGCGGCGCCAAGTCGACCTGCCCGCCGTCCGGTCAGTACTGCAACGGCGCCTCCGCCGGCATCTGGATGTCCGGCAGCAGCAACACCGTCGTCCAGAACAACGAGGTCTACTGCCACATCAACGGCGCCGACGGCACCGGCTTCGACGTGGACTGGGGCAACCACAACACCACGTTCCAGTACAACTACAGCCACCAGAACCTCGGCGGCTTCCTCCTGGTGATGCCCCCCTTCACCATCGCCAACGAGCCCACGTCGACGGTCCCCAGCGACGGCACGGTGGTCCGCTACAACATCAGCGAGAACGACGGCAGCAACTCCGGCTGCCCGACGTCGGGCACCCAAACGCACGGCGGCGGAGTCCTGCACTTCGTAGGCGGAGTCCCGAACCAGAGCGGCAGTTCATCGGCAGTCCCGCTCTTCTACAACAACACGTTCTCGGTGCGGGACGGCCTGAGCACGCCGATCCTGTACTCCCGCTCAGGCACCTCGATCAGCGGCGCGCTCTCCTTCCGGAACAACGCCGTCTTCAACTACGGCTCCGGCAACTACTTCACCACCACCGGCACTTCGACCTACTCCAACAACCTCTTCTACGGCAACCACCCGTCCCGCGAGCCCGCGGACGCGGCCAAGGTGACGTCGGACCCGGAGTTCCGCAACGCGGGCAACACGAACACGTCCTCGTCGTACACGGGCAAGAGCGCGTACCAGGTCCACCCGTCGTCCCCGGTGATCCGAGCGGGCGCGGTCGTAGCCTCCAACGGCGGCTACGACGCGTACGGCAACGCGGTCTCCGCTACGGCGGCCCCCAACATCGGCGCGTACAACGGCACCGGCGGCAACCTCCTCACCAACGCGGGCTTCGAGACGGGGAGTTTGTCTCCCTGGACGCAGGCGAGCGGTACCGCATCCTCGGTGACGGCGTCCAACTCCCGCACGGGAGCTGACGCGTTGACGACAGCGGCAAGCGGCAGCGGAGCGAACCAGGCCCTGACCGGCCTGGCCCCGTCGACGACCTACCTGCTCACGGGCTGGGGCAAGGTGGCAACGGCGGGCGAAACGCTGGCGATAGGCGTGAAGAACTTCGGCGGCACGGAGACCTACACGAACGTGGCGTCGACGTCGTACTCCCAGGCGGCGATCCTCTTCACCACGGGTGCGTCGTCGACTTCGGCGACGGTCTATTGCTGGAAGAACGCGGGCGGAACGGGCGCGGGTTACTGCGACGACCTGGCCGTGGAGCCCTTGTCCTCCGCCACGAACACGGTCACCAACCCGGGCTTCGAGACGGGCGCGCTGACCCCGTGGACCCAGAGCGCGGGCACGGCGTCGAGCGTGGCGGCCTCCAACTCCCGCACCGGCACATACGCGTTGCAGACGGGGGCGAGCGCGAGCGGCGCCATCCAGACGGTGAGCGGCCTTACGTCCGGCGGCAGTTACCTACTGGCGGCCTGGGCGAAGGTGGGCACTGCGGGCGAGGAAGTCGCGGTCGGCGTGAAGAGCTTCGGCGGCACGGAGACGTACCTGCGGGGCTCGACAACGACGTACACCCAGCAGCCGATCTTCTTCACAACGGGCGCCTCCAACACCTCGGCGTCGGTGTACTGCTACAAGAACTCCGGTTCGGCGGCGGGGTATTGCGACGACTTCACGGTGGTGAAGCTGCCGTAGCACTGCTGACCAACGCACAGCCTCTGGGTCTTACGACCCGGGGGTTGTGCGTTGTGGCGTCGCGCGTTGAAGGGCGGGGTCGTTGTCAGTGCCCACGACTATGGTCGCAAGCGCGCGGCCGGCTTCCGGGGGTTCCAGCTCCGTAGGGAATGGTTGCATCCCCGACCTGTCCGGGGGCGGCCCGGAGAACACGTCCGGGACCCAACCGACGGCCGGGCTCAGCCGATGACCAAGCAGTGACCTGCCAGCGCCGGCCGCGCACGCTATGCCTCGCGGGGCAGGTCTCTCAAAGGTGTTGCTTGCCCCGGCTGACAAGTCGGCTGATGCCGACGCGAGTTCGCGCCCTCCGAGCGTCGAACTCGTCCCTGCCGTCGGCCTTGGGCACCACGTGAAGCTTCGACTCCGCCACCTCCAAACAGCCGTCGAGAGGGCCCGAACCGAGCTCAGATCACTTCTTGCGACGCCTGCGCGCACGCTTCTTCAGCTCGGCCTGACCACGCTTCGTCCAGTCACCCTGATGGAGATTGCAACGTGCCGTGCCCTTCAGCGTCTTGTTCTGACAGCGCCTTCCGGCCGCCGTCGGCCAACCGCACTTCCCCTGCTTCCACTCGCCACGTCAGCGAAGTCCGGCGTTGTGGGATGCGCAGTGCGGCATTCCACGTTCGGTCCGAAAAGTCCGCGTGCGTCGTCGGCGATCGACCGGTTGACGGCGACGTACAGCCCATGTTTTCGGGTGGCGGCGCCCATAACTCGGGAGCAAGCTGCTGTTCTTGGGGCGGCGCAATGGCCACAGAAGTCCTCTCTGGAAAGTGCGGCCTCATGTACCGCATCCCGCAGGCTGCCCTCTCGTGACCGACCGGCAATGTGGTCTTACGTTCAGTGCTCGGTGCGGGGTAGAGACGTGGGTCGGGGAGCGCGCGGTCAATTTCGGAGGGTCGTCTCTCTTGCTGCGCGTGCCCAGATGGCCTGTTGGCGGGTGGTAAAGCCCATGCGGTTCCAGTGGAAGAGGATGTGGCGGGCCAGGATGCTGCGTGTTCCGAGGGTGAGTTGTCCTTCCCGTCCGCAGTGGCCGAGGGCACGGCCGCCGCGTTCAAATCCGGCGATCCATTCGGCCATAGGCGTGAGCGGACCACCGGCCGCGAGGGCGGGCACGGCATCGATCGTGAGGAGCCGGTGCATTGCGCCGGTCATGGCGGTGACACGCTCGACGGAGACGTTGTCGGGGAGGGGGCGAGCTGCTTCGACGCGTGCCCAGACATCGCCCTGCTCGCTCCATTCCTGGTGGGCGGCGCGGAGGAACAGGCTGATGACGAGGAGCGAGGTTGCCTTGGGATCGAGAAGTCCGCGGTCGTCCGTGCTGTCGCGGTCGAGGTAGTCAAGGACGCCGACGCTGTCTGTATGGAACAGGCCGTGGGCGATGTCCATGCCGATCGGACCTCCGAAGGCAGTGGTCTCCGGCTCGTACAGGGACGGCCACCAGCGCGTGATCTCGCCTCGCGAGACCGCGTTGTCGAGGGCCGTGCTGATCGGCTTCGTCACATCGTCGATGGTGGTGACCGGGCCGGGGGTAACGCGGAGGCGCCAGCATGGGCGCTTGCGGACGAACCACCACGCGACGAGCGTCCCGGTCTCCGTCTCTTGCCGCAAGAGCGGTAGGAGGTAGGCGCCGAAGGTGCGCTCGGCAGTCGAGTAGTTGGTGAACTCGATGTTCACCTGGTGCTCCTGGGGCAGTTCGGGTTGTGAGTTGAGGGCGGATCGTCCAGCTGCGTGGTACCGCGCAGCGGCCTCCGTGAGGAGACCCTCGGACGAGCCCACTCGTGCGGCGGCCTCTGCGATCGGGGCGCCGGTGAGGACGGCCAGGATGGCCTGCTCGACGGCACTGTTGTCGTGCGGCGGATCCATCCAGAACCCTTCAGTGGCGGGCATCAGATGAGAAGCAGACAGGCGTCCCAGTCGCCCATGGGTGTGCCTGCTTCGGCGTCTTGGAGGGCGAGGTCCGCGCCGGCTGCGCCTTCGAGGAACCCGGCCTCTGTGGGAGGACCTACAGAGAGGAAGCGGTGCGTGAGCTGGGGCAGGTGGTTGGTGAAGAGGTGTGGTTCGTCGGCGTCCATGGCGACGCGTTGGACGGTACGTAGGAGGCCGCCGACACCGTGACACAGACCGCGGTTGGTGAGGTGGTCGAGTTGGAGGGGGTCGGACAAGCAGTGCAGGAGCGCTCGTTCGGCCATGCGTTGGCGGTCGGTGTCACCCAGGGCGAGGGCGGCAAGTTGCTGGGCACGGGCGAGGCCAGGGGTGCCGTAACACCAGGACGGCGCCGCTGAGTTCACGGGACTCGCGGTGGTATCGGTGATCCAACGTGGCCATCGGGGTCCTCGGTGGTCGCTGACGCGTATCCGGTCCAGCCAGCGGCAGATGCGGATCATCGCCTCCTGGTGGCCGGGCACAGTGACGCCGCGCAGGTGGGTGAGTGCGAGGAGAGCCAGGGGTCCGGTGATGCCGTGGGCGAGCCCGGCGTTGGCGTGGCCACCGGGGGTGGGGTTGCCGAGGTTGACGGGGCTGTGGCCCACCCACCAGCCGGGCCGGGGGCGCCCGTTGGGGTCGGGGAGCGGTTCTGCCAGGCGCACGAGGTATTCCAGGACGGCTTGGATCTCCGCACCGTCGGGGGCGCGACGCAGGAGGAGGGCGCCGAGGCCGGTGAGGCCACGCAGTAGGTCGTACTCGGCGAAGCTGGCGGGTCGGCCGTGGTCGATGCGGGTGTGGGCTGCTTTCAGTCGGCGCCGGGTGTGGGTGGTCACGATCCGGTCGAGGGCGTTCAGGGCGCCGACGTACTGGTTGCTGCCGGCGGCGGCCAGGTGCAGGACGTACGTCATCGCGGGTGCGCCGAGAAACAGGCCCGCTGTGTCTCCGTCCAGCAGCGGGCCGACGCCAGTGAGTTGGCGGTGGACGTCCTGCCGCGATCCATCGCCCTGGCGGGCCCGCTCGATGTGGAGCAGGGCGATACCGAGAGAGCCGTGGGCGAGCGACTGCCGGAAGGCGGTGTCCTGTTCGGAGGCGGGTGTGACGGCGGTGGTCACTGCGGTACTCCTTCGGTGCGCGCGTTCCAGGACAGGGCGGCGGTGCGGGCGAGGCGGCGGCATGTGGCCTCGCTGTCGGGATCGATGCCGGCTGCCCGGTTGTGGTGCATGTGCAGCAGGGAGGGCAGGACGTCGGTGGGTTCGGCGCCGTGGTCGGCGAGCGCGGTCCGGTACGTCTTCAGCGCATCGCGGCGGTAGGCCCAGGCGGCGACGACGTGTTCGCCGCCGGGCAGGGCTCGCAGTGCGGCGAAGTCGCTGTCTGGGGTGGTCAGTTGTAGGGCCTGTGCTTGGACATCACGCGAAGGCATCTCGCCCTCTCCCTTGAGCAGGCGCTCGGTCAGCCAGCGGTTCCCGGCGGCCGGGCTGTCGGTGAAGGCGGCGGCAATGTCCGCGAAGCTGGCGGCGGTGACTGCTGGTTGCATGTGGGGAGGCAGGCCGAGCCTCAGTTGGGCGACCGCGGCGGTGGAATCAGCGGCGAAGGCTCGTTCGGCGACGGCCAGGGTGTCGCCGGTGCCGTAGCGGCCGGTCTCCGGTTCATCGGTGTCCCACTGGACGCGGCGGACCAGCCCGTCGTCGCGGAGTGCCGCCGCCCAGGCTCCGACGTGCTGCGCGGTGGTGCCGAAGTCGTCCGGGGTCGGCAGCCGGAGCCGTAGGCGCAGGTGGGTGTCCGGATCGCTGTAGCGCGTGTACCACCACAACGGTTCGCCGCCCTCCTGGTCTTGGAACAGGGTGGGCAGGTGCGTGGTGAGGATCTCCGGGGTGCGTTCGGGGTGGCAGTAGATCTTCAGGTACGCCCATGCGGAGGTGCCCGGCAGGCGGCTGCTGTCGCGCCTTACGACCGCTGTCGTTCGGGGGCGGTGGACCGCTGGTTCAGCTGTGGAGGCGAACGGCATGGTGATCTCGTGGGCGCGGCCCAGCCAGCCGTACGCCCCCTCCTCGGGCGCCTCGTGCAGCGTCACCGTGCCGGTGCGCTCCAGTTCCATGCGCAGGAGCTGTTGGTGGGTGGAGTGGTCGAGGTCGAGGCGGAGGCGCTGGTCGTCGGAGCCGAGGAAGACGGTGCGGGTCACGCCGTAGCGGCAGCGCCAGTCGGTGAAGTGGCGTAGCCAGTCGGGATGGTCGTTGTGAATGAGGTCGCGCATCCGGAGGCGCCAGCAGGCGGGCGAGAGAATGGTGCGGCCGACGCGGACCTCGGGCAGGAACGGCAGGCGGGCGGCTGCTCCCCATGCGAAGGGGGCCAGTACCGCGCTGTGTGAGCGGTGTACTTCGGTGAGGAAGCGGACCAACGGGTGGGTGGCGTTGGTGAGTTCGACGGCGTTCATCGCCGACGGTTCGACTAGCCGGCCGGTGGACAGCGAGACCAGGTAGAGGCGCTGGGGGTCCGCGGTCACGGCGAGGTCGTCCAGGTCGAGCGTGGCGGCGGGGTTGTGCTCGCCCAGCGAGAGCACGTGCGGTACGACGGCGGGGGCTCGGCTGACGTTCTGGGTGCGCAGCCGGAGCGGCGGGCTGGAGATCTGTACGCGGTCCGTGGCGGCGGTGAGCGTCGGCAGGGACGCGTACACGGTCGTCATGCGGTCGCGGTCGGCCGACGCAAGCATGGTCAGGAATCGGCCGGTCGTGGTGCCCGCCGCCTGGGAGAGACCCGCGGGGCTCAGTGTGTATCGGCCCTGGTTCAGGGCGCTCAGGGAGGTGGCGAGTACGGAGAAGCACAGCTCGACATGGGCGGGAACCTGGGTGACCTCGCCGACGGCGAGCGCGGCGAGGTCCTCTTCGGTCAGCGTGATCTCGCGTGCCTGGTTGATCGCGGCGTCCTGGGCGAGGGCGAGGAGGTGTTCGTCTCGGCGGGTGGTGGCCTGGACGGGACGCTTGAGGAGGGAGCCGCGGTAGCCGGCCGGGAATCCTAGGCCGATGTCGGGGTCGGTGAGGTCGCGGACGGGCACGAGGGCGCCCATGCTGTAGCGCTCTAGGAAGCGGGCGCGGTAGTCCTGCCAGGTCGGAGGCCCGGCAGGGTAGGGCGAGATACGTGCCATGACCTGGAGGGCTCGTTCTGCTTCCCGTGCGACCTCGGCGGGCAGGACGACATCGCAGTCGGGCCGCAGATTCACCACGAGGGTCCGCCCGTTCACGCCGGTCGCGGCTGTCATGCGCTTCGTGGCCTCGGCGCGGAGGGTCCGCTGCTCGTCGGCCAGAGCGTGGTTGTGGCGGATCAGGAGCTGGTGGATCCGGCGGAGGTGCCCGGCTGTCTCCGCCTGGAGATCTGTGCTTAAAGAATCGAGTTGGGCCACCAGGTGGCCGAGTGCGTCGTCGCAGGTCATGGGAGCCCGCAGGCTGGTGATGAGGATCCGGTGGGCGACGAGGTCCCGAACCATGTCCTCGATCACCGGCGTGGGTGTGCTGGGGTAGCTCGCGTGCAGCTTGGCGACGATGTCCTCGACAGCGATCGGCGCGCGGGCGAGTTCGAGCACTGCATCGGCAGCGGGGGTGCGGCGCAGGGTGACCTTGGCAGGACCGTCCCTACCCGGTTGATGCGGTACGGCGATTCTGGTGCCCCGGACGACGCACGTGTGATCGGCGATCACGGGCAGGTGCCGCAGCAGGTCGGTGTTCTGCTCCAGGGCGGTGACGATCTCCGTGAGCCACTCGGCGTCCGCTCGGACGGACGCCCGGTGTTCGGTACCCCATCGCACTTGGGCGCGGTCTCCGAGTCGTACGGGCGCGGGGCCGGCGAACAGACCGAAGGGCGTGGCACGGTGCTGCATCCGCAACAGGTAGCGCATCAGCGAGATGACAGCGCGCCGGACGGTGCGCGGTCGCTGGTTACGGCCGTCGAGTACGCCGTGCACGGCCTCGACCAGCAGAGGGCTGGCGACCTCGATGGCCGCCACTATGGCCTCGTCCGCCCAGACCTCGCCGATCCACTGCCGCCAACGCTCGACGTCGCCGGAGGTGTTGCCGCCGAGGTCCGGCCAGGGAGGCTGTGGGGCATCCAACGGCCGTGCGGCTGCTCTGATCAGAACCGCGTCGACGGCGTCGTACATCGCAATGCCTCCTTCGTTCGTCGTCTTGTGTGGCGAGGGGCGGGACCGGTGACCCCGGCCCCGCCCCTCAGCGGTTGATCAGCCGCCGATGCAGGTGCTGTTGGAGCAGGCGGACTGGCAGGTGGAGGTGCAGCCGTCGCCGGTGTCGTTCAGCAGGCCGGGCACGACCGGAGCGGACGCGATGGTCTCGATGTCGAGGTCGAAGTCCGTATCGGTGCCGGACGTGAAGTCCGTCGCGGCCTTGAGCGTGGTGCTGCCCTGTGGTGCCATCTCGATTCCTCCTGAGTGAGTGGGATGTGCCTTGCTGCCCTGGCCGGTGGGCGCTCTCAGCTCTACGGCCAGGTGATCAGGACCCGTGTGTGCGGGCGGTCGACGACGCGGCCCGAGGGAAGCTGCCCGTCCGGTGCGCCCGTCGGGTGGATCTCGATCCGTGCTCGGTCGCTGCGGTGCTCGCGGTCCCAGACCTGGATCTCCTCGACCATGCGCTCGGCGACCTTCTGGCCCTGCGGCCCGTGGCCTATGGCGCCGAGCTCGAACCGGTCCGGGTTTTCGGTACGCCGAACAGTTCGATAGGCGAAGCTGTCGCCGTCGACGAGCGTGGGGACCCCGAGCGGCGAGGCCGAGGCAACCAGGCCGCGCTCGCGGGCGGCCGGGGTCGCGGCCAGGAGCGGCAGATTGTCCAGTGCGGTCGTCAGCCACATGTCCAGGTGCTCGCTGGACTCGTCACCGGCGAGTGTCACTCCGGACCATGCTTTGACGCTGGGGCTGCGAAGGGCGGCCCGCAGTCCGTCGGCGTCCGGCTCGGGGTGACCGTCCAGACGCAGGCCCACTTCTTCGCCTTCGACGTCGTGCAGGAGGACCAGGCGAACGCGGTTCTCGCCGACGCCCTGCATGGGCACGAAGCCGCACAACTCGACGCTGTCGCTCAGCAGTTGGTCGCCGTGGCGGATGAGCGCGACGGTACGGGTCATGCCACGCATCCGCAGAGGCACGACGATGCGGCCGCCGTCGACGAGCTGCTCGGTCCAGGCCGGCGGGATGTCGGCGGCCTGGACGGTGACGAGAATGCGGTCGTACGGAGCGTGGTCGGCCACGCCGTATTCGCCGTCGGCGATGACGACGCGCACCCGTTGGTCGTAGCCGGTCTCGGCCAGGAACTTCTCGGCGCGTGCGGTGACGTCGTGGTCGATGTCCACGGTGACGACGAGGCCCTCGGGGCCGACGATCTCGGCCAGATAGGCGGCGTTGACGCCGCCGGAGCCGATCTCCAGTACCCGCATACCGGGCCGCAGGTCGGCCTGTTCGATCTGCATGGCCTGGATGCGGGCGGCGGACACCGAACTGATGGCCACGCCGTCGGAGTCCTTCTTCGTGATCGCGGCGAACTCCGTCTGATAGGCCGTGGCCAGGTCCAGTTCGGGGGTGGCCAGATGCCGAGGGACCTTGCGGAACGCGGCCACGACGTGCGGGCTACGGGCGGCGTCGACTTCGATCAGTTCTCGGACCATCGCGTCGCGCAATTGCTCAGCGGATGCGGGGGCTTCCTCTTGGTGGGTCGTCATGTCGAGGACGTTATTCACGAGCTCTCTCTTTCTCGGCTGTCTCTGCCGAGCCGGTCGCGATGTGGAGGAGATGTGGGTTGTGTCGGCTGGGGCTAGGGGATGGTTGCGTCGAGGGGTGCCAGCTCGGGGGCGCGGGTTGGCCCACCTGCGAGGTAGCCACGGGGCTCAGCGATCGGCTGCACCAGACCCACTTGCCCCTACGGCTTCGTCGCATACGGCATCCCCAGTCGTCGGAGAGCGCTTCCACCAGGGATAACCCGCGGCCGGACTCGCCCTCGGTGGACTGCGTGCGGAGCACCGGCAGGCTGGGAGAGGCGTCGGCGATCTCGGCCAGGACGGTGTCGTCGCGCTGCTGCAGAACCATCACGATGGGGCCCTCGCCGTGTTGCGCGGCGTTGGTCACAAGCTCCGACACGATCAGGACCATGTCGTCGGCCAGGTCGCCCAGGCCCCAGGAAGTCAGGGTGTCGCGCGTCGTCCTACGTGCCTTGGATGTTGCGTGCGGGTCGGACTCCAACGGGATGGCGATCGCCCTCAGGACGCGGCCGGCCGTCGTGCTTGGTCGGGGAATCGTCATCATGCCCACCTGCGCAGAGCGTCCCGGACCCGCCGTACTGTTGTCGAAGACGCCCAGAGCAGCGTTAACGCGTGCTCCACCGGCCGGAGTTGTCCATGGCTTCGCGGGCATCCGCACGGGCCAGGTCTGGCCGCAGGGCCGGTGGGAGAGCGGCCGTCTGTCCTGGAGGGCCGATGGGGGGCTTTCCTGCTTCACGGCGGTACTCCTCGGGAAGAGACGGACTGTCCGGGTGAGGGCGCCTCCTGTGACGGGCACGTCGCTGGTGATGGTGTCCTCGCACTCGGTGACGGCGATCAGAGTGATGCCGGGGCGGATGTCGTCGCCATGGCCCAGCGGGTAGCGTCTGCCGCTCTTCCAGGTGACACACGTGGCACGCGGGTAGCTTCGAAGTGTCGTCTACACCAAGGCGGTTGTGGATTCAGAGCATGCTGAGGTCCCCTGCATACGAGGGAGCCGCAGGCCAAGGGCCGACGATGGTTGGTCAGTGGTCTTCTTTGGCCGAGAGGGGCCGATGATGGATGAACGTCCCAGGACGCTGCTCAAGGCCCTGGTGGCCCAACGTCACTGGCGTTACGGCGACTTCGTGGGTCACTTCGCCCGCACCGCCGAGAAGGTCATCAGGAAGGGCACCGCGAACCCGACGATCTCCGAGGCGCAGTTCCGCCGTTGGACCGCGGGCACCATCCGGACCCTGCCCGGCCCGGACGCCTGCCGGGTATTGGAAGAGATGTTCGGCGTCAGCGCAGCCGCCCTGTTTCAGGCGCCTCCCTCAACCGATTCGCCCGCACCCGCGTTCAGCCTGAAGGACGAGATCGACATGACCGCACGCGACGCGTCCAACGAGGCCGGTGCCGCCGCCTCCGCGTCCATCTCCGACACCACACTCGACCAGCTGCGCGACGACGTCGCCGAACTCGCCCGCCGCTACCACTCCTTCTCGGCATTCGAAATCCTCCAGACCGCAAGGAAGTTGAGGGAGGAAGCCGAACAGCACCGCGACCGCACCCAGGTCCCCGCCCAGCAGCAGGACCTGCTGATCATCGCCGGACAAGCCTGCGCCCTGCTGTCCGCCGCAGCCTTCGACCTCGGCTCGCTCGACGGCGCCACCCGCCTCGCCCGCGCCGCCGCCCTGTACGGCGAGACCGCGCGCTTCACCCCGCTGCGGGCCTTCAGCGGCGGCGTCCTCGCCTACATCGCCTACTTCTCCGGCCGGCCTGCCGAAGCAGCGCAGATCGCCCAGCGCGCCCAGATGCTCACTGGGCTCGGAGACGTCGCACACCGTCGCCTGGCGGCCATCGAGGCACGCGCGCACGGCCACCGAGGCGACGCGGCCTCGGCCCAGCAGGCGCTCAACGCCTCTCGCCAGGAAGGGCGTGGGCACATCGACGACCTGCACGACGGCGTGGCGGGCGAGTTCGGCTTCCCCGCCGACCGACTGGCCATGTCCAACGCCTCGACCTGTCTGCTGCTCGGCGACGGCGAACAGGCCGAGGCCGCTGCCCGCACTGCGCTCGACCTGGTGACCGGCAAGCCCGAGGCCCTCCGCTCCGCACGCGTCGTGGGTGGGGCTGCCGCGGACCTGGCCGCGGCCCGGCTCCTGTGCGGTGACCTCGACGGCGCCGCCGACGCTCTCGAACGCGTCTGGATCGTGCCCGGCGAGCAGCGCGCCACCGGTCTGCTGACCCGTACCGCGCGCGTCCGCCGCGCGCTGACCGACGAGCGGTTCCGACAGGCGCCCCTCGCCGACGAAATGGGCGAGCGCCTGGAACACTTCAGTCGCCTCGCCGCTCAGCACCAACTCGGCGTGGGAGCCGGCGCGGTGGCCGTCCTGGAGGGATGAGCCGACTCAGGACGTGGAGGCCAGCGCAGCGAGGATCTTGGCCTCCTTTTCAGGGGCGATTCCGTGCTCCGCCCAGCGAGGGTGATCCACCGGACGCCCGTCGGCCCGCAGCCAGGCCCACGTGTCCGTGATCGTCTCGGTCAGCGGCCGACACCGCAGCCCGGCCGTCACCGCCTTGCCGGCGTCCACCGACCACACGCCGGCGTGGGTACGCCAGAGGGGCAGCTCGGTCCACTGCCGGACCTCGTGCTCGATGAGCACCTCGGGCTCCACCCACACCGGGTGACCGTCCGACTCGGTGACGGCAAGGCAGGCGAGCAGGAAGTCCCCGAACCCGATCCCCTCCGGATGGGCCAGGTTGTAGGCACCGCCGGTGCCGGCAGCCGCCCGGTCCAGGGCGAAGGCCGCGACATCGCGCACGTCGACCGGCTGCATGATCCGGTCGGCCGGAGCAGGCGCCAGCATCGGTCCACCCCGGCTGGCCCGGTTCAGCCACCATGGCAGCCTGCCCACGTATTCACCCGGCCCGAGGATGACTCCTGGCCGCAGGAACACCGCCCCATCGCCGAACGCTTCGGCGACCGCTCGCTCCCCGCCGGCCTTCTGGAACCCGTACTTGGTGGGCGACCCGTCCGCGCCGGTGTAACCGAAGGACTCGTCCGCGTCCGACGGGCACTCCAGCACCTCGGACTCCTCGGTCAACCTGTGGTGCGGCCACCCCGTGTACACCGACACTGTGGACACGTGCACCCACCGCGCCACCGCGTCGCGCAGGGCTTGTGCGGCCAGTCGCACGTCGCGCGGCGGAAACTCGGAACTCGACGTATCGACCACCGCGTCCCAAGGGCCCTGAGCGGCAAGCCGGTTGAGATCCGCCGCCTCCGTACGATCACCGCGGACCGCACGCACCCCCAGCGCATCCCGACCGGACCGGCCACGACTGAACGTCGTCACGTCCCAGCCACGGCGCAGCGCCCCTTCGACGACACACTTGCCCAGGAACCACGTGCCACCCAAGACCAGAATCCTCATACCCAAGATCCTGCCCTTCCGCGGGACAAGGGAGAAGGGGGGCCAGTTCGCTCAGGGGCTCGTACATGCCGAGCACGGGGGGCGTCCGACCCCGGCCGTCTGTATGGCCGTTCGACCTTGCTGGTGAAGACCTCCGGCTGGCCTCCGGTGTTCCCGAGATCCGCCTCATTCGGACCGCGTGCGATGCGTGTTGTTCATCGCCCGGGAGGACGGTTCCTTCGGCTGAGCTCCGCTGATCGTCATCTGTAGTAGCAAGGCCCAGGTCATCGACCTGGGCCTTGCCTGTGGAGCCGGAGCAACCTCAGCCCGCAACGCCCGGCTTCACCACCGTGCTCACGAAGTTGCCGATCGCTCCCAACGTCGCCCCCAGCGCCTCGATCTGGGGGAAGTGGGCCGCGTCCGCGATCGGGGTGAAGTGGGCGTTGGGGAAGGCGTCGGCGTAGCCGCGGCCGTACTTCAGGGGGCTATGCCGTCCTCCTCGCCCCAGACGACCAGGACGGGGACGGTCACGCGGTGGAGGCGGCCGCGGAGTTTCGGGTCGTGGGTGAAGTGGGTGCCGCCGTAGATCGCGAGGGTCTTCTGGTTGGCGCCTGCCGCCGCTCGCTGTTCGTCGGTGAAGGAGGCGAAGTCGGGGCGGAACTGGGGCTTGGCGAAGGAGAGTTGGCTGACGTCGGAGGGGGCCATGGTGCGCGGGTCCACGACGCGGTTCTCGACCATGTGGGCGTGGATGCCTACCGCGTTCAGAAGGGTGAGCGCGCCGATGCGGCCCTGGTTGTCGCGTAGGGCCATCTCCGCCGCGATCCAGCCGCCGACCGAGTTGCCGATCACCATGACGTCCTTGAGGTCCAGGGTGTCGAGCAGGTCCAGGTAGGCGATGGCCAGGTCGGCGACCGTGTCGAAGTGCTCCGGGCGGGGCGTGCCGTCGAAACCGGGGTGGGTCGGCGTGACGACGTACACG
>NZ_JBLTJC010000187.1:0-19865 GCF_048158785.1 Streptomyces colwelliae
CGGCAACTCGGCGGACTCCCGCGCCCACCAGAACACCAGCTACGGAGGCACGGTCGCGCTCAGTTCGGTGGTGGGGCAGGAGTTGGGCGACGGTCGACTTGCCGGCGCCGATCACCTCCGCAGTCGTCCCGTGGACCGGTCCATGACCTGGCTGCCGCGCAGCCTGCGCTCCCGGATCACCGCCGCGGTCGTCCTGCTGGTGACCGTCGTGGTCGCGCTCGCCGGGCTGGTCATCGTCTCCCGGATCGATCACCGCGACCGCACCGACGTCGACCGCCAGCTCGCCGCGCGTGTCGAGAAGGGCGATCAGGACGCCGACAAACTCCGCGACCAGGGCGACCATCCGAGCGGTGACCCACGCGCTGGCCTCCGCGCTCCTGTTCGCCTCGGTCGGCATGGTCCTGGGTCTGGTGTCAGGTTTCCTGCGCTGGCTTCAGACACCCGCGCCGGCGGACGACTCCACGTCCCCGAGGATCCTGCTGCGCGGGGACCGGAGGCTGGTCGCCGGGTGGGCTCTGATGATCGCCGGGGGAGCCGGGCTCGTCATGGGCTTGATCATGGCGAACTCGTCGACCGGCCGCGGGCAGGTCGCCCAGGCCAGCGTGCTCCTCGTCGTCCTGGCCCTGTGGGTGCCCATCGCCGTCCGTCCCTGGCCACGGTATGTCGTGGCGCGCTCCTGGCTGTGGCTCCGGGGTGATCTTCCACGTGACCTCATGGGGTTCCTGGAACACGCCCACAAGGTGTCGGCGTTGCGGCAGGTGGGCGGCGTCTACCAGTTCCGTCACAAGGACGTGCAGGAGTACCTGAGCGGGTCGCACGCCGACGCGAGCACGCGGTCCTAGCTCGCTGGGTGTCAGGAGCCTGCGAGGAATCCGGTCAGTGCGGCTTTCGCCGTGTCGAGCGCGAGCAGCACGGTTTCCGCGGCGTCCTCCGACCGGTCCGCGAACAGGCCGGCCGCCGGCTCACGGGCGAGCGCGTCCGGATCGCCGAGGGCACACCACCGTTCGACGTCGTCCGGGGCCGGTCCGGCCGTCGACGCCAGCGCGCGGAACGGCGCTGCCAGCGCCGTGCGCACCACGTGGGTCCCCGGATCCCCGGTGCCGTCCGAGAGAGCGGCCCGGGCACGCAACAGCGCGAGACCACCGCCGGGCACGGTGCCGTACCGCAACGCGGCCCGCGCCGTGTGCGCCGCCCGTTCGACCGACTCGGTACGGGCCGCGATCGCCGCTTCCGTGTCCGCGCCGACTGCCAGGGACACGGCGCGCGAGGTCAACCAGGCGACCTGTTCCTCCAACGCCGACCGTTCGTCGTCGGAGGCCGCCAGGTCCAGCAGCGCGCGGGCGGAGACGGTCCACCGTTCCAGCATGCGCGCATCCCCACCGCCGCCCACCAGCACCGTCTCCGACGCGGAGACCACCGCCAGGTCGACCCGGCCCAGGACGTCGAACCAGGCGGTGCCCGGGAGCACGCCGGAACTCTCCGTCAGCGCCGTGGCCCCGGTCAGCAGGGCCAAGGACCGCAGACGCAGGTGCCCTTGCCGCCCGGCGGGGACACGGACCACCGTCGGCACCGGCCCGTCCGCCGGATCGCGCAGGGCCCGCAGCAGACCGCTCCGCGGATCGGAGGCGTCCGCGGTGGTGAGGACCAGGAGGGGTCTGCCCTCCCTGCCGAGACGGTCGCGCAGCCTGCGGAAGGCCTCGCCGTCGCCCGTCACCGAGTCGAGCAGCAGCACATACGGCTTCTCGAGCCGGGTCCGGCGGGTCCAGGCGTCCGTTCCGGGGGCGTCGGCGGCGTAGGGGAACGCGTATCCGGCGGGCAGGCGAAGGCCTTGGCGTACGGTCGGCTTCTCGATGGCCCGGGTCACGCCGGGTTCGCAGACCAGGACGCCGTACGGGCCGGCGAGCAGTGCCGCGGCCGATGCCGCCTCGGCCGCCTCCGGGTCTGCCGTCGCACCGCGGGCGACCGCGTCCGGACGGGAACACGGCACCGCCAGATCGGCCAAGGCGGCGCGGGCCAGGTCCAGCGCGTCGACGGATTCCCGGAGCAGTTCTCGGGATCCGCTGCCCCTGGCACGCTGGTCGGCCGCCTCCCCGATCAGGGCCGCGGTGAGGACCGCCGCGGTCAGCGCTCCGTCCCCGGACGCCGCGTCCATCGCGCGGGCGGCCTCTACGACCGGATCGATGCCGGGAACCGCTCGGGGGTCGGCGGTCCGGAAGCATGCGGCCACCTGCCGGGCGCTGGTCACCCTGACGGGCTGACCGTCCGGACCCAGCACGGTGGCATCAGGGGGACGGGAGCCGAGCAGGGCGCTCATGGCAGCTCCGACGGCCCGTGCGCCGCCGCCCGGTGTCGCGTCGCCCCCGCTCCGCCGTATCCCCGAATCCTCCGGCACCCGGACGCTCGGAAGCGGGCGGGCGAGGGCATCGCGCAGCAGCTCGGCGTGGCGTCCTGCCAGGATCCGGGAGGCGATGAGGGAGGTGGGGATGCCCTGGTTCTTCGTGCGGTCGTGATAGCCGTGGTGCATGGCCACCAGACAGCCGTCCTCGGTGACGAGGGGGCCGCCCGACGAACCTCGCAAGGTGTTCGCGGCCCGGTACCGGACACGGCTATCGCCGGAGCGCAGGTCCTTCTCGGCCTTGCTGTAGTCCAGCAGAAGCCGCAGAGGGAAGTGGAAGAGACTCAACGGGCCGCTGCCGAAGGCGTAGTCCTCATCGAACGGCTTGTAGTAGGCCCTGGGACGCAGGAGGCCGTTCGGCTCCACCACATGGGGTGGATGCTCGGCGAGGCGCACAAAGGCGAAGTCCAGACCGCCCTCGGCGGTCTTCACGCCCGGTTGCTCCGGGTCGTCCGGGGCGGGTGGGCTGGAGTCGAGAAGCTCGATGAGGGGAATGCGCACAGCGTCCTGTGCGGCAGCATGCCCCGGATCGTCGTACCGGGGGAACACGGCCACCATCCCGGCCACCGGTCCGGCACCGGACGCGCCGAGTGACAGCCGGACCGCGTGACTCACGGTGAGCAGCAGGGCGGGCCCGACCAGGAAACCGGTGGCCACCTGACTGCCGCCGCGCTCCAGACGGGCGACCCGTGACTCGGCCTCGGCGAGTCTCGCCCTGGCGTCCTGGGTCGAGTGCATTCCGGCACCGGCCTTGGTGACCGCCTGGAGCGCGGGACCCGAGTCCGGAACCTCCATCGTCACGAGGCGCGCTTGCGGATGAGGCGGGCCACGTCCGCGGCGGGCACGGCGTAGTTGCGCTTCCCCGGCAGCCCCTGGAAATGGAGGCCGAGCGCCCGGCCGGTGTCCAGGTCCACGACGACGGAACCGGAGTTGCCGCCGAGGGTCGTCGCGTCGTGATGGATCCACCGGTTGCCGTCGAACGAGATGAGCTGCCCCGGAGCGAGCCGCTTGCACTCGAAGATGTTGTTGAAGATGCGCGTGCGGTCCTCCGGGTCGTCGTGCCGCCCGGTGTCGGGATAGCCGATCACCCCCACCCAACGGCCCACGGCGAGACCGTCCTTGCCCTTGGCCAGCTCGATCGGCGGCGGCAGGGACTCGCCGCTCTCACTGGTCGGAGCGAGCCTGAGCAACGCGGCGTCACAGAAGGAGGAGTCCGGCTCGATCCAGACCACCTCTGTCACCTTGAACCGTGATTCGTGCCTCGGGCGGCCGTGCTCGTGGAGCCAGTCGACGTAGGCGTGCACCTGGGCCATGGGGTTCGCGCGGAACCTGAAGCCGCCGCGGCCCCTCTTCGCGAACTTCTCCGCCACGTGGCGGTTGGTGACGGCGAGATCTTCGGCCACCATCCACGCGGTTCCCACCCACGTCATGTTGTGGTTGCGCAGATCGATCCGTCCCACGCTGGGAATGACGCCCTCGAGGCGGCGCCGAGCGGCCTTCACCTTGGCCGCGACCACGAGGCTCTCGGCTTCGTTGTCGGGGGCGTCGGCCACGGTGGCGAAGGTGTTGCGCCGCACCAGGTAGACCGGCCTGCCGAACCGTCTGACGATGGACTCCAAGCCGCTGTCATCGCCCTGCCAGGTACCCTCGGCCATCTCCTTGACGGCGCCGGCGGCCCGGTCGACGTCCAGGATGCCTTCCAGCGCCCCGACACTCTCCAGACCCCCCGACGTCGAGACCGCGTCCCTGATCTCCTCGAAGCGGTCGAGGAACTCCTCCCTCACCTCGGCGTCGGCGAAGATCTGCGTGTACTCCATGTCTGCCCCCGTCGGTGCGGTGCTGCCGGGACGGACACGCTACTGGGTGACGGACCGGACACGCAGCGGCATGAGAGAGCGTCAAGTCCCGTTGAGGCGTGGGGTGGGGAAGTCCGCGAACTGGTCACCCTTCACCCTGGTACTGACACGAGCGGTGGTGAGGTCCATGGCCGCGTCGTATCCCGGCCGTCGAACCAGCCCTCGAACCGGCCCTCGAACCGGGTCAGATGAGCCTCCTACGGCCCCTGTTACCCCTAAGTGACCTTCCGGCTGCCAGAGTTGGGTCATGCGAGTACTGATCGTGGAGGACCACAAGGATCTCGCGGAGAGCGTCGCGAGGGGCCCGGTGTCTGCGCGCATCGCCGGAACGGCCGTCAGCGTGACTACGTCCGCCTCGCTCCCGAACCCTGCGGCAGCAAGCCCTCTGCCCTGGCGCGGGGAGAACCGGTACCGGTCGATGACCGGACCGTCGACGAGCGGGGCTTGGGATCGGGATATCGGATATCGGGATCGCCTCGGCCGGGCGCTCGTCCGTGCTCTGCGCGCGTGCGGCGGTGAACCGCACCGGGGAGACGGCAACAGGGAGTGGGCGCCTGTCGGTGGCCGGAACTGCTGGCGCCGTATCGGATGAGTTTGCGCTCCGGTCAATGGCCGCCGCTGAGTTCGCCGCTGAGGGTCTTGTGGATGTGTGCGCTGGGCTCGTTCAGGCTGATGATCTCGACGGTCTTGCCGCGCTGGGCGTACTTCGTCTCGATGGCGTCGAGTGCGGCCACCGAGGAGGCGTCCCAGATGTGTGCGGCGGAGAGGTCGATGACGACCTTGTCCGGGTCGGTGGCGTAGTTGAACCGGCCGACGAGGTCGTTGGAGGCGGCGAAGAAGAGTTCGCCGGTGACCGAGTAGACGACCTGCGTGCCGTCGGGGTCGGTGACGGAGGTGACGTCGGCCAGGTGGGCGACACGCTTGGCGAAGATGACCATGGCGGTGACGCTGCCGACGACGACGCCGATGGCGAGATTGGACGTGGTGACCACACAGGCGACGGTGACCACCATGACGGTGATCTCTCCGGCGGGCATCCGCCTGAGGGTCTTGGGCGCGATGGAGTGCCAGTCGAAGGTCGCGAAGCACACCATCACCATGACAGCGACCAGGGCGGCCATCGGGATGTCGGAGACGACCGGGCCGAAGACGACGCACAGCACCATCAGGAACGCACCGGCCAGGAACGTCGACAGCCGGGTGCGGGCGCCGGAGACCCGTACGTTGATCATGGTCTGGCCGATCATGGCGCAGCCGCCCATGCCGCCGAAGAAGCCGGTGACGATGTTCGCGATGCCCTGGCCGATGGACTCGCGGGTCTTGTTCGAGTGGGTGTCGGTGATGTCGTCGACGAGCTTGGCGGTCATCAGCGACTCCATCAGGCCGACCAGGGCCACGGCGAGCGCGTACGGCGCGATGATCTTCAGTGTCTCCAGGGTGAACGGCACGTCCGGCAGGCCCGGCACCGGCAGCGAGGACGGCAGGTCGCCCTTGTCGCCCACGGTCGGCACCGCGATCCCGGCGGCGACGGTGATGGCGGTGAGGACGACGATGGACACCAACGGCGCCGGGATCACCTTGGTGACCTTCGGGAAGAACACCATCAGGGCCAGGCCGGCGGCGAGGAGTGGATAGACGGCCCAGGGCACGTCGTGCATCTCCGGCACCTGCGCCACGAAGATGAGGATGGCGAGGGAGTTGACGAAGCCGACCATCACCGAGCGCGGCACGAACCGCATCAGCTTGGCCACGCCGAGCGCGCCGAGGACGATCTGGAAGACACCCGCGAGGATCACGGCCGCGACCAGATAACCGAAGCCGTGCTCGCGGTTGAGCGGACCGATGACCAGGGCGACGGCACCCGTGGCCGCGGAGATCATGGCGGGTCGGCCGCCGACGACCGCGATGGTCACGGCCATCGTGAACGACGCGAACAAGCCGATCGCCGGGTCGACCCCGGCGATGATCGAGAACGAGATCGCCTCCGGAATCAGCGCGAGGGCGACCACCAGACCGGCCAGCACCTCGGTGCGCAACACCTTCGGCGACAGCCAGGACGGACGGCGGAAGCCGGGCATCCACGCGGCCGGGGACAGTGGGGACGGTGCGGAGGGGGACAAGAGGAGAGGAACCTGTCGTGTTCGGGCGCGCCGCCCGGTGTCACCGTGGGCGCGCAGGGAGGCATGGGGGACGGGCGGGTGGCGATCCACGAAGTCTGCGGGTGGCGGACCGGCGTCGGTGGTCGGCGGCGACGCGACCCGCGAAGGAGCACGTCGCGCTGCGTGTGGGCGAAGGATCACGGCGGGCAGACGGCGGCGCCGGGCATCAGAGACAGGCGCACGCGCTCTCTTGCGGATATCGGTCCTCGCCGGGGGCTTCGTCGGCCCCGACACGGTTGACGGTCACGGGACGACATCCCCGCACCAGAGGAAAGGGCACGGCACACGCCGACCTCAACGCCAGGGAACTCTACCCTAACGTTAGGGTAGAGATCGGCGGCGGTCCTCCGGGGCCGCATCGAGAGACGAGGAAGGCCCCCGCGTGAGCAGCGAGCACATGCAGATCGGTGAGGTCGCCGCACGGACCGAACTGTCGCTGCGCACCATCCGGCACTACGAGGAGACCGGCCTGGTCACCCCCTCGGCCCGTTCCCAGGGCGGCTTCCGCCTCTACACCGAATCCGACGTCGCCCGCCTGATGGTCATCCGCCGGATGAAACCGCTCGGCTTCACCTTGGACGAGATGCGCGACCTGCTGGAAGCCACGGATCGCCTGGACTCCGGCGAGGAACTGCCGGCCGGGGAGCGCGAGGAGTTGCTGGAGCGGGTACGCGGCTTCGAGCGCGCCGCTCAACAGCGGGTGGCGGACCTGCGCACCCAGCTGGCGCGGGCGGAGGAGTTCGCGATCACACTGGCGGAACGCCTGACACGGACCCCCGCGCCCTGACGCAGGGTGGGGCATCGCCCTGGAGGGCACGGTCGTCCTCGCCGAGGAGCTCGCCGTACTGAACCGCGCTGTTGACGCCCTCAATCAGCCGTTCTGATCGGCCAGTTGGGGGCGGGTGGGCGTGAACTCCGGTGAGCGGAACGCCGGTTGGCCGCGCCGCTCACCGGCCGGAGGCGAACGCGTGCCAGCCGTTCTCGAGCAGGTCGAAGGCGTCGGTGACGGCCTGGCGGGGATCGTCGTGGCCGCGGGCCGTGCGGGGGGCTTCGAGGGCGAAGTGGGCCAGGGCGGCGCAGGTGGGATCGTCCGCCGGTAGGCCGCTCTCCTCGGCGATGGCGCGGGCCAGGGCGTTGGCGTGGCGCAGCCACATGCCCTGGACGTAGTCGCGCAGTGCCGGGGTGCTGTTGACCAGGTCGAAGAACGCGGTGAAGCGGGAGTCGCCGCCGGTGGCCGCCATGCGGTGGCGCAGCGCGTGCTCACGCAGGGCCGCGGGGATCGACTGGCCGTGGGGTCGTTCGCGTACGGCCGCGAGCAGGTGTGCCTCCTGGTCGGCGTCCTCGTCGAAGACAAGGGCCTCCTTGACCGGGAAGTGCTTGAACAGGGTGGTGGTGGAGACGTCGGCGGCGTCCGCGATCTCGCGGATGCCCACATCGTCGTAGCCGCGTTCCAGGAACAGTCGCAGGGCGGCGTCGGCGATGGCCTGGCGGGTGGCGGCCTTCTTCCGCTCGCGGCGCCCCAACGGCGCCGCCGGGGCGGGGGTGGTGTCTGTGTCGGGCATACCCGGGACTTTACCCTTCGGTGAATCGGATGCGAAGGTCTAACGGTACAGAAAATGCAACGGTTGCACTTAGTGAGTCGGTGTGCTCTTCTGGAATGGCGGCCCGCGGGGCAGCACGCCGCACCTTCTGGCCTCATCTCCTTCCCCGCCCCCACCCCCTCTCCTTCCTCATCCCGTCCCTTTCTGCCTGAAAGGAGTGATCAGCCATGCCCGCGACTGCTTCTCTCCCCTCCGCCGAGCCGGCCGTGCCGAAGAACGTGCGCTGGGTCCTGCTCGGCGTCATGCTCGCGATGCTGCTGTCGATGCTCGACAACATGGTCGTCAGTACCGCGATGCCCACGATCGTCAGTGACCTGGGCGGTCTGGAGCACATCTCCTGGGTCGTGACCGCGTACACGCTCGTCACCGCCGTGACCACCCCGGTGTGGGGCAAGCTCGGCGATCTGGTCGGCCGCAAAAGCATGTATCTGGCGTCGATCGCCGTGTTCGTCGTCGGCTCCGCCCTGTGCGGGGCGGCCCAGTCCATGGGCGAGCTGATCGCCTTCCGTGTCGTGCAGGGCATCGGCGCCGGCGGCATCGGTGCGGGCGCCTTCGCCCTGATCGGCGCCCTCGTGCCGCCGCGCGAGCGCGGCAAGTACCAGGGCATGACTGCCTCCGTCATGGCGATCGGCACCATCGGCGGCCCGCTGCTGGGCGGGTTCATCACCGGCCACTGGGACTGGCGTTGGGCCTTCTACGTCAACCTGCCGCTCGGCCTGATCTCCCTGGTGTGGCTGGCGCTGATGCTGCGCACACCCGCCCGGCACATCAAGGCGAGGATCGACTGGCTCGGCATCAGCCTGCTGGCCGTCGCCATCACCGCCGTCGTCCTGGCCGCCACCTGGGCGGGGACCACGTATGCGTGGGGGTCCTGGCAGATCCTGTCCCTCGGTGCCGCGGCCGTGATCGGGCTGGTCCTGTTCGTCCGGGTGGAGCAGCGGGTCGGTGAGCCGCTGCTCCCGCTGAGCGTGTTCACCGACCACCGCAACTACCCGCTGGCGATGGCCATGATCCTGGTCGCCGGTGTGGTCATGTTCGGCGGCGGCCTGTACCTGCCGCTGTTCCAGCAGACCGTGCAGGGCGCGTCGGCGACCAACTCCGGGCTGCTGATGCTGCCGATGATGATTCCCGTCGTGGTCGTGTCCACCCTCGCGGGCAAGGTCATGTCCGCCACCGGGAAGTACAAGGTCTTCCCCGTCGTCGGCGCCGCGTTGCTGACCGCCGGCCTCGGGCTGCTGGCCACCATGGACACCGATACCTCGCGCCTGCTGACCGGCCTGTACATGGTGCTCGTCGGCATCGGGCTCGGCTTCACCCTGCAGATGGCCTCCACGATCGCGCAGAACAGCGTCGCGCTGCGGGACATGGGCGCCGCCATGAGCTCGGTCAACCTCTTCCGCACGCTGGGCGGTTCGCTCGGCGTCGCCGTCTTCGGCTCGCTGTTCACCCGCGCCACCCAGTCACACCTGCCGGGCACCGGAGGCACCGACGGCGACGCGAGCGCCCTGGGGAAGCTTCCCGAGGGCGCCAAGGACGCCTACCTCCACGCGGTCGCCGTCGGCACCGGCCACATCTTCCTCACCGGCGCGATCCTGTGCGCCCTCGCCTTCGTCGCGGCGCTCTTCGTCATCGAGGTCCCGCTGAACCGTTCCGGTGCCGCGACGGCCTCCGGGAGATACGGCGGGGTCCGCATGGGACTGCTGAAGTTCTACTACCGATGGGCGGATGCGGCGGATGACCGGTTGCGGTGGCTGCCGGGGATGCCGGCGCCGGAACGGTTTACGGACCGGACGGGGGCGTTGGCGTGGTTTGACCGCGAGCGGGCGGGGCTGGTGGCTGCGGTGCAGTGGGCGCGGGAGGAGCGGTTCGCGGACACGGCGGTGTGGCTGTCCGTGTGTCTGGCGGAGTATCTGGATTGGCGGCGCTTTTTCGACGACAAGGTCACGGTGTGCGGTGTCGCGCGGGAGGCTGCCCACCGCGCCGGTAACCGGGTGGGGGAGGCCATCGCGTGGAACGACCTCGGTATCGCCCTGCAGGAGACGGGCCGGGCGGAGGAGGCTGTCGACGCCCACATGCGCGCCCGAGACTTGTACCAGGCTGTCGGGGACCGCCTCGGCGAGGCCATCGCGTGGAAGAACCTCGGCATCACCCTGCGACAGGCGGGCCGGGTGGAGGAGGCGATCGACGCCCACACTCGCGCCCGAGACTTGCACCAGACGACCGGATACGGCCTCGGCGAGGCCATGGCGTTGGACAATCTGGGCTTGGCTCTGGGGGAAGTGGGCCGGGCGGGGGAGGCGATCTACGCCCACACCCGCGCACGCAATCTCTTGCAAGCCGCCGGCGACCGTCGTCGCGAGGCCGTCGCGTGGAATAGCCTCGGCGCCACCCTGCGTGCCATGGGCCGGGTGGAGGAGGCGATTGAGACGCACGAGAAGGCCCTGGAGCGCTACCGGGAGTTTGAGGACTGGTACGGGACGGGCCAGACCCTCTCCAACTTGGCTTTCGCCCACCAGGACACCGCACGCCCCGCCGAGGCCCGCACCCACTACCTCCAGTCAGCCAACGCCTACACCCGCGCCAACGCCCCCAACGAAGCCGCTAAAGCCCGCACCCGCGCCGAAGCGATCACCCCTTAACAGCCCCACCCAAAGCAAACCCCCCACCCAACCGCCGAGCCACCAGCACATACAACAAAATAACCGGCGTCGAGTAGACAACGGAAAACGCGGCCAGTTGCCCGTAAGCCACCATCCCCCGATTCCCGAAGAACTCATTGATGCTCACGCTCGCCGGCATCTGGTCCGGCGTGAGCAGCAACATGAACGGGACGAAGAAGTTCCCCCACATCATCACGAACGAGAAGACGGTCACCACCGCGACCCCCGGCCCCATCAGCGGCAGAACAATCCGCACGAGGGACTGAAGTGACGACGCCCCGTCAGTCCAGGCCGCCTCCTCCAGTTCCTTCGGTACGCCGTCCATGAAGTTCTTCATCAGCCAGATGGCGAACGGCAGTTGGGACGCGGCGAAGAAGAAGATCGTGCCCTGCATGGTGTCGATGAGATTCACCTGCACGAACAGCGCGTACACCGGCACCATGATCGCCGTGATCGGAAGGCTCGTCGCGAAGAGGATCGCCAGGAGGAAGGGGCGGTTCAGGCGCGATCGGAAGCGGGACAGCGGATACGCCGCCAGCGCCGCGCACACCACCGTCAGCAGCGTCCCGAACCCGCACAGGATCAGGCTGTTGAGCAGGGGCGTGAAGGTGATGTCCGAGTTCAGGATCGCGTGGAAGTTGTCCAGGGTCAGGCCGTCGGGGGCCTTCACCTTGAGGTCCGCGTGGGCGTCGAGGGACGACAGGACCACCCAGAGCAGCGGCAGCGCGAACGTCGCCGCGACCACCAGCAGCCCCGCGTCCGCCGCCAGGCGTCGGCTCTTGCGGCGGGAGGAGAGGGTGAGTGCCATGGGTCAGACCTCCGTTCGCAGCAGGCGCATGTAGATCACCGAGAAGAGCGAGCCGACCAGGAGCAGGAGCAGCGCGACCGCCGTGGCGTAGCCGATCATGCTGTTCTGGAAGGCCTGTTCGTACATGTAGAGGGGGAGGGTCTGGCTCTTGTCTCCCGGGCCGCCTCTCGTCATCACCCAGATCAGACCGAAGACGGACAGGGTCTGGAGGGTGTTCAGCATCAGGTTCGTGCCGATCGAGCGGCGGATCATCGGCAGCGTGATGTGCCACATCCGGCGCCAGCCGCTCGCGCCGTCGACCTGCGCCGCTTCGGTGATCTCCTTGGGGATCTCGTTCAGGGCGGCGGAGTAGACCAGCATCGAGAACGCCGTTCCCCTCCACACGTTCGCGAAGGACACCGCCAGGATCGGGAGCGTGAACAGCCAGTTCTGGGAGGGGAGATGGAGCCAGTCCAGGATGGCGTTCAGGGTGCCTTCGCGGCGGAAGAAGGCGTAGAGGAGGAAGCCCGCCACCACCTCCGGCAGCACCCACGCCGTGATCACGACCCCGCCCGTCAGCGTGCGTACCGGTTTTGACGCGCGCTGCATCAGCGCGGCCAGGGCCAGGCCGATCGTGTTCTGGCCGATCAGGGACGACAGGACCGTGAACACCAGCGTCAGCCATACGGCGTTCAGGAATTCCGAGTCCTTGAAGGCCGTGCGGAAATTCGCGAAGCCGACGAAGGAGGGGTGGGCCTGACCGGTGAGTTGGAGGTTGGTGAAAGCGATGTAGGCGCAGTAGCCGATCGGGACGGCCAGGAAGACCCCAACCAGTCCCGGTCCGCCCCGAACCGAACCAACCCTCATCCGCCCCGAACGGAACCAACCCCCATCCGCACCAAGCCGATCTCCACCCGCACCGACCCGATCCCCACCCGAACAAAATCCACCGTCATCCCAAAGCCCCCGGTCTTGATCCGCCCCCTCTCCTCAGCCTTGATCGCCCGGCTGTCAGTCCCGCCCCGTAGGCTGGTCGCGCTATGACGAAGCCCTCACTCCCTGAACTCCTGCATGCTGCCGTCACTGCCGTCGGCGGTTCGGAGCGCCCCGGCCAGGTGACCATGGCCGAAGCCGTCGCGGAGGCGATCGACGACGCCTCCCATCTGCTGGTCCAGGCCGGCACCGGCACCGGAAAGTCGCTCGGCTACCTCGTGCCCGCGCTCGCGCACGGGGAGCGTGTGGTCGTAGCGACCGCCACGCTCGCGCTCCAGCGCCAGCTGGTGGAGCGCGACCTGCCGCGCACGGTCGACGCGCTGCATCCGCTGCTGCGCCGTCGCCCCCAGTACGCGATGCTCAAGGGCAGGTCGAACTACCTGTGTCTGCACCGGCTCCACGAGGGCATGCCGCAGGACGAGGAGGAAGGCCTCTTCGACCAGTTCGAGGCGGCGGCCCCCACCAGCAAGCTGGGCCAGGATCTGCTGCGGCTGCGCGACTGGACGGACGAGACCGAGACCGGCGATCGCGACGACCTCACACCCGGAGTCTCCGACCGCGCGTGGGCGCAGATCTCGGTGTCCTCCCGTGAGTGCCTGGGCGCCCAGAAGTGCGCCTACGGAGCGGAGTGTTTCGCAGAGGCGGCCCGCGAGCGCGCCAAGCTCGCCGACGTCGTCGTCACGAACCACGCACTGCTCGCGATCGACGCCATCGAGGGCGCCCCCGTCCTCCCGCAGCACGAGGTGCTGATCGTCGACGAGGCCCATGAACTGGTCTCCCGTGTCACCGGAGTTGCCACCGGCGAGCTCACCCCGGGCCAGGTCAACCGCGCGGTGCGCCGTGCCGCGAAGCTGGCCAACGAGAAGGCCGCCGATCAGCTCCAGACCGCCGCCGAGGGCTTCGAGCGGCTGATGGAGCTCGCTCTGCCGGGGCGCCTGGAGGAGATCCCGGAGGACCTCGGTTACGCCCTCATGGCGCTGCGCGACGCCTGCCGTACGGTGATCTCCGCGATCGGTGCCACCCGCGACAAGTCCGTGCAGGACGAGGACGCGGTCCGTAAGCAGGCGCTGGCCTCCGTGGAGAGCGTGCACGATGTGGCGGAGCGCATCACCAACGGCTCCGAGTGGGACGTCGTCTGGTACGAACGCCACGACCGCTTCGGCGCCTCCCTGCGCGTCGCCCCCATGTCCGTGTCGGGCCTGCTGAGGGAGAAGCTCTTCACGGACCGCTCGGTGACCCTGACCTCCGCGACGCTGAAGCTCGGCGGCGACTTCAACGGCGTAGGCGCCTCCCTGGGCCTCGCCCCCGAGGGCACCGCGGGCGACGACCTGCCGCAGTGGAAGGGCGTCGACGTGGGCTCACCCTTCGACTACCCGAAGCAGGGCATCCTGTACGTCGCGAAGCACCTCGCGCGCCCCGCGCGGGACGGCGATCGAGCCGACATGCTGGACGAGTTGACGGAGTTGATCCAGGCGGCCGGCGGTCGCACGCTGGGCCTCTTCTCCTCGATGAGGGGGGCCCAACTCGCCGCCGAGGAGCTGCGTTCCCGCATTCCCGAGTACCCGATCCTCCTCCAGGGCGAGGAGACGCTCGGCGAGCTGATCAAGAACTTCGCGGCCGACCCGAAGACCTGTCTATTCGGCACGCTGTCGCTCTGGCAGGGCGTCGACGTCCCCGGACCCAGCTGTCAGTTGGTCGTCATGGACAAGATCCCGTTCCCGCGCCCGGACGACCCGCTGATGAGCGCCCGTCAGAAGGCGGTGGAGGACGCCGGAGGCAACGGCTTCATGGCGGTGGCCGCCACGCACGCGGCGCTCCTCATGGCCCAGGGAGCCGGCCGTCTCGTCCGTGCGTCGGGAGACCGAGGCGTGGTCGCCGTCCTCGATCAACGGCTGGCCACTGCCCGCTACGGCAGCTATCTCAAGGCGTCGCTGCCCGACTTCTGGTACACGACGGACCCCAACCAGGCCCGGAGGTCGTTGGCCGCGATCGACGCGAAGGCGAAGCAGGAGGAAGCCGAATCGGAGTGATCCGGGGCGGTCGGAGTGGTCCGGGGCGGTTCGGACTGATCCGGGAGGGTGTTGGCCCAGCGCACCGGGCTGACACCGGAGCGCACCGGGCCGCCACCGGATCGACGACCTGCCGCCACCGTGGTCCGGACAGCACAGGACCCCGGAACCGGCGCAGGGGTCCCGGGGTCCGGTCAGGGGGCCGGGCCCGATGGGCCCGCCCGCCGCAGCCGTCACACGCGCCGCAGCACTGCCACCACCTTGCCGAGGATCGTCGCGTCGTCGCCGGGGATCGGCTCGTAGGCCGAGTTGTGCGGGAGGAGCCAGACGTGGCCGTCCTCGCGCTTGAAGCGCTTGACGGTGGCTTCGCCCTCGAGCATGGCGGCCACGATGTCGCCGTTCTCCGCGACCGGCTGGCGGCGCACGGTCACCCAGTCGCCGTCACAGATCGCGGCCTCGATCATCGAGTCACCGACGACCTTGAGGACGAACAGCTCGCCGTCACCGACCAGTTGGCGGGGGAGGGGGAAGACGTCCTCCACCGACTCCTCGGCGAGGATCGGACCACCGGCGGCGATCCGGCCCACCAGCGGGACGTACGACGCGGCCGGCTTGCCCGCGGTGTCCGTGGGCTGCACCGACGACGACTGGTCGGAGCCGCGGACCTCGTACGCGCGCGGGCGGTGCGGGTCGCGGCGCAGGAAGCCCTTGCGCTCCAGTGCCATCAGCTGGTGTGCGACCGAGGACGTGCTGGACAGGCCCACGGCCTGGCCGATCTCGCGCATCGACGGCGGGTAGCCTCGCCGCTGCACGGAGTCCCTGATGACCTCGATCACCCGGCGCTGCCGGTCCGTGAGCCCTGAGCTGTCCGCCCGGATACCGGGAGGTCGGCCCGGTAGGGAGCGCTTGTGTCCCTCGGGATTCGCGGCTTCGTTCATTGCATGCACCGGCTCGAGTCGGCCCTGGGAGCGATCCTGGGCAGTGATGGTGGCGCTGTCTGCGGTGGTGGTCACGTCGGCCCCTCTCGATGGTCTCCCTGCTGGACAACGGTAGTTGCTTTCGAAAGGTTGCGCCAAACACACGTTCGAGTGAAAAAGTACAGATAGCCTGTCGCGATCATGCGTCTGGGTGTATGGCTAACGCGGCACCTGGCGGACAAAAGGGCTCATTGTTGTACTCTTCGCCGCCGGGGCGGTGACCTCGTAGGTTGTCGCCTCAGTCTGCCACCCGGTGTCCCGGCGATCGGGGGCCGGTCCCGTTCTGTGCGGGAGCCCCACGTCTCCTCCGTGCCGCGCTCACGGTATCTCCGTAAGTGGCTTGGCGGTACGGCTGTGCGCCCGCGTGTTCGGGGTGGCGGGACGGTCGTATGGCACATGCCAATACGGGCGCGACACGCGCGTGCGGCGTGTTTGTGTGAGTCAATCACCACATCTAGTGGTTGGATTGCGGCAGCAGCCCAGAAGTTGTGGTCCCCCGGGTCTCCAGAGTCCGGGTCATCGCCTATGCTTGGGGCTGCTTCGAGAGGCCCAAGGGGTCTCACGAGGCTATTGAGTCTGCTGTGAGGGAGGGTTGGAGACCATGCACTGCCCCTTCTGCAGGCACCCCGACAGCCGTGTCGTCGACAGCCGTACGACCGACGACGGCACGTCGATCCGCCGGCGCCGCCAGTGCCCTGACTGCTCCCGTCGTTTCACGACCGTGGAGACGTGCTCGCTCATGGTGGTCAAGCGGTCCGGAGTCACCGAGCCTTTCAGCCGTACCAAGGTCATCAACGGTGTGCGCAAGGCATGCCAGGGACGGCCTGTCACCGAGGACGCACTCGCCCAGCTCGGCCAGCGGGTCGAAGAGGCAGTGCGGGCCACCGGAAGCGCCGAACTGACCACCCATGACGTCGGGCTGGCCATACTCGGCCCGTTGCAGGAGCTCGACCTCGTCGCGTATCTGCGATTCGCCTCCGTCTACAGGGCGTTCAACTCGCTCGAGGACTTCGAGGCCGCGATCGTGGAACTGAGGGAAGCGACGCCAGGCCCCGCCGCGGACGACGAAGACGCGGTATCGGGGAGCCAGGAAGACGACGGCGGGACCGGGGGGACTGTTCAGGTCCCCGTGCCCGCCCACTCCGCCGACTGACCGACGGGCCGGAACCGGGCGGAGACCCCGGGTCCGGCCGGGCGGCGGCGTACCAGGACTTGTTGCGGGGCCATGAGCTGTGGGCGCCCGCAGCATCAGACAAACACTCTGCCACGGGAACATCGTGGCATTTTCGGGCGTTTTTGCCTGTAGAGGGAGGCGGCATGACAGAGACGGCGAGCGGTCCGGCACGAGGTTCCCGCGCGAAGGGCACCAAGACCACCAAGGGACTGCGCATCGAGCGTATTCACACCACCCCCGGCGTGCACCCGTACGACGAGGTGGAGTGGGAGCGTCGTGACGTCGTCATGACCAACTGGCGCGACGGCTCGGTCAATTTCGAGCAGCGTGGCGTCGAGTTCCCCGCCGAGTGGGCGGTGAACGCGGTCAACATCGTCACCAGCAAGTACTTCCGCGGTGCCGTGGGCACCCCGCAGCGCGAGGTGAGCCTCAAGCAGCTCATCGACCGCATCGTGAAGACGTATCGGAAGGCCGGCGAGGACCACAAGTACTTCGCCTCGCCCGCCGACGCCGAGATCTTCGAGCACGAGCTGGCGTACGCCCTCCTGCACCAGGTCTTCAGCTTCAACAGCCCCGTCTGGTTCAACGTCGGGACCCCGCAGCCCCAGCAGGTCTCGGCCTGCTTCATCCTGGCCGTCGACGACTCCATGGAGTCGATCCTCGACTGGTACAAGGAAGAGGGCATGATCTTCAAGGGCGGTTCCGGCGCCGGCCTGAACCTGTCCCGCATCCGCTCCTCCAAGGAGCTGCTCTCCTCGGGTGGCAACGCCTCCGGTCCCGTTTCCTTCATGCGCGGCGCCGACGCCTCCGCCGGAACCATCAAGTCCGGTGGCGCCACCCGCCGCGCGGCCAAGATGGTCATCCTGGACGTCGACCACCCCGACATCGAGGACTTCATCCAGACCAAGGTCAAGGAAGAAGAGAAGATCCGCGCCCTTCGTGACGCGGGCTTCGACATGGACCTGGGCGGCGACGACATCACGTCGGTGCAGTACCAGAACGCCAACAACTCGGTCCGTGTGAACAACACGTTCATGAAGGCCGTGGAGAACGGCGACAAGTTCGGCCTGACGTCCCGCATGACCGGCGAGGTCATCGAGGAGGTCGACGCCAAGCAGCTCTTCCGCAAGATGGCCGAGGCCGCCTGGGCCTGCGCCGACCCGGGCATCCAGTACGACGACACCATCAACCAGTGGCACACGTGCCCGGAGTCCGGCCGTATCAACGGCTCGAACCCGTGCAGCGAGTACATGCACCTGGACAACACGTCCTGCAACCTCGCCTCGCTGAACCTGATGAAGTTCCTGAAGGACGACGGCAAGGGCCACCAGTCCTTCGAGGTCGAGCGCTTCGCCAAGGTCGTCGAGCTCGTCATCACCGCGATGGACATCTCCATCTGCTTCGCGGACTTCCCGACGCAGAAGATCGGCGAGAACACGCGCGCGTTCCGCCAGCTCGGCATCGGCTACGCCAACCTGGGCGCCCTGCTGATGGCGACGGGCCACGCGTACGACTCCGACGGCGGCCGTGCCCTCGCCGGTGCCATCACCTCCCTGATGACCGGCACTTCGTACAAGCGCTCCGCCGAACTCGCCGCGGTCGTCGGCCCGTACGACGGCTACGCCCGCAACGAGCAGCCGCACCTGCGCGTCATGAAGCAGCACGCCGACGCCAACGCCGTGGCCCCGCGCGCGGACGACCTGGACACGCCCATCTGGGCCGCTGCCACCGAGTCCTGGCAGGACGTGCTGCGCCTCGGCGAGAAGAACGGTTTCCGTAACTCGCAGGCCTCCGTCATCGCCCCGACCGGCACCATCGGTCTCGCGATGTCCTGCGACACCACCGGACTTGAGCCCGACCTCGCCCTGGTCAAGTTCAAGAAGCTGGTCGGCGGCGGCTCGATGCAGATCGTCAACGGCACCGTCCCGCAGGCCCTGCGTCGCATGGGCTACCAGGAGGAGCAGATCGAGGCGATCGTCGCCCACATCGCCGACAACGGCAACGTGATCGACGCCCCGGGCCTCAAGCACGAGCACTACGAGGTGTTCGACTGTGCCATGGGCGAGCGCTCCATCTCCGCGATGGGCCACGTCCGCATGATGGCCGCCATCCAGCCCTGGATCTCCGGCGCGCTCTCCAAGACGGTCAACCTGCCGGAGACGGCGACCGTCGAGGACGTCGAAGAGGTCTACTTCGAGGCGTGGAAGCTGGGCGTCAAGGCGCTCGCGATCTACCGCGACAACTGCAAGGTCGGACAGCCCCTCTCCGCGAAGACCAAGGAGAAGGAGAAGGTCGAGGTCACCGCCAAGGCGGAGGAGACCATCCGTACCGCGGTCGAGAAGGTCGTCGAGTACCGCCCCGTCCGCAAGCGTCTCCCCAAGGGCCGCCCGGGCATCACGACCTCCTTCACGGTCGGCGGCGCCGAGGGTTACATGACCGCCAACTCCTACCCGGACGACGGTCTCGGCGAGGTCTTCCTGAAGATGTCGAAGCAGGGCTCGACCCTCGCGGGCATGATGGACGCCTTCTCGATCGCCGTCTCCGTAGGCCTGCAGTACGGCGTGCCCCTGGAGACGTACGTCTCGAAGTTCACGAACATGCGCTTCGAGCCGGCCGGCATGACGGACGACCCGGACGTGCGGATGGCGCAGTCGATCGTCGACTACATCTTCCGTCGCCTGGCGCTCGACTTCCTGCCCTTCGAGACGCGCTCCGCGCTCGGCATCCACTCCGCCGAGGAGCGCCAGCGTCACCTGGAGACCGGTTCGTACGAGCCATCCATCGACGATGTCGAGGTCGACGTAGAGGGCCTGGCCCAGTCGGCGCCGCGTGCCCAGGAGTTGAAGGCCGTGGCCGCGCCGAAGGCCGTGGTCGAGGCGGCCAAGCCCGCCCCGCAGCAGGCACACACGAGTGCTGAACTGGTGGAGATGCAGCTGGGCATCCAGGCCGACGCCCCGCTCTGCTTCTCCTGCGGTACGAAGATGCAGCGGGCCGGTTCCTGCTACATCTGCGAGGGGTGTGGCTCGACCAGCGGCTGCAGTTGATCGAGAGCACCTGCTTGAATTGAGCTAGCAGGTCAGGGCGGTGGAGCCGGTATCCCGGCTCCACCGCCCTCGGCATGTCCCGGCCCGCGGCGAATCCGGTTTCCCAGCGGAACGATCAGCGGTTAATCTCCCTCGACGCGCATAGCGCGCGCACAGGGGAGGGTGGGGGCATGGTCGACAATTCTGTCGAGCCCGAAAGAGGTATCAGGG
>NZ_JBLTJC010000188.1:0-19809 GCF_048158785.1 Streptomyces colwelliae
GTCCTGAGCCGAGCGGCGCGCGGCAGCGGCCTGTGTCGCCGCCTCCGGTGGGCTCAGGCCCACTTCTTGGGGGTGCAGTCGCTGGGTGTGGGCGTGAGTGTGGTCGTGGCCAGGGTGTGCGCTGTGTGCGGCGAGCGGATCGCTTGAGACGGGCGGACGTTCGAAGTCTCAGCCGATCCCGTCCGACGGGTAAGAACGCCGCTTATCGTCTCCAGAGGGCTTGTCCGCCGGGGCCGTGTCGAGCCCGTCGAGTTCCTCCCGGCCTCCGACGACCGCTGGGCCGCAGCCTGGGGGCAGACCATCGACGACCAGAGCAACTGCTTCCTCGGCGGTGTCCGCCTCCCCGACGATCTGGGAACGGGACGGCCCGGCGACGAGGTAGCGCCCGCCAGGAAGGTGCATGACGAACGGAACATCCCAGGACCAGTCATCGGTACACCTGCTGAAGTGCAAGTCCTGGTGGCTGCTTGAGGGATGGAGCTGCCGGAGAAGCGGCTCAGCGTGCGCGGCTCCCACCAGCGTGACGTCCATGTCCTCCCGGTGAAGCAGTCGCTGCCACGCGGCCTCCACGACATCATCCTGACCAGGTTCGGCGTCATCGGAGGCGCCAGGCGCGTCTGTCCATCCCATGCACCCATTCTGCCGTCCCGTGCGCCGACCGGCCTTTTCGCGCGGACCCGTTCACCTGGGACGGCCTGTGGATCGGCCCCGTTCACCTGAGACAGGGACCGGATCGGCCGAGGCGGGCTGATCACCGTGCATAGGGTTCCCCCATGAATGATGAGATCACGGCCACGGTCGGCCACCAGTTGTACTCGTTCGACGGTCGGATACTGGAGATCTTCGGCAACCACCCCAAACGCTTCCACATCCGGCACATGCGCCTGAGCGTCACCGGCCCCGACCGGAAGGGGAGGTGGATCGTGGAGATCGACGCCGTGGGGACGCGCGTCACCATGCCCTACACGGCCGTGGAGTGGGAGGCGCCCGGCCTGGCCGCGCTGCTGGAAGCGGTACAGGCGGCCATCGCGCAACTCGCCGAGTAGGGGTGCTCGTTGAGTGTGACACTTCGGGGTGGAGTGTCACACTTCTGGCGAGGGGTGGGGGTGGGTCAGGCTTCGGATGCGTATGTCACGAAGTTCGTCCACGTGGTTGCCGTGACAGCGAAGCGGGGGCCCTGGGGGCTGTGCTTGGAGTCGCGGATGTGGATCGTGACGGGGGTGGTCGCTACTTCGACGCAGGAGTCGCCTTCGGAGCTGCTGCTGTAGCTGCTTTTGAACCACGCCAGTTCGGAGGCGTCCCGAGCCGGGGGCTTGCGGATCATTCCCCTCCCGCCAGTTGCAGGAAGTCCGTCCAGGCGGCTGGGGTGACGGTGAAACGGGGGCCCTGGGTGTTCTTGGAGTCGCGGACGTGGATGGTGCCGGGGGTGGTGGCCACCTCGACGCAGTCGTTCGGGTCGCTGGTGTCGCTGAAGCTGCTCTTGAACCAGTTCAAGTCGGAAGCGTCTCCAGCAGGGGCCTTGCGGATCATGTCTCTCCCAGCAGTTGCTCGATGAAGGCCAGTGACTCCCGTGTGGTCAGAGCCTCCGCTCGGATAATTCCATAGCGCAGCTCAAGGATCCGCAAGTGCTTCAGGTCGGAGACAAGACGGCCGCCGTATCCGTCATCCATGCGACCGGCGGCCGTGCCGTCCCCGAACTTCAGCACCTGGATCCGTCCTCCCATCCCGGGATGGTCCCAGCGGTCCGTCGGCATTACCTGGATTTGGATGTTCCGCAACTGGGCCATTTCTACGAGGTGTTCGAGTTGCCCGCGCATTACTGCCCTGCCCCCGATCGGGCGCCTCAGTGTCACCTCTTCCAGCACGAAGCTGAGTTCAGGTGCAGGCGAGCGCTGGAAGATCTTCTTGCGGGCCATGCGCCCGGCGACCGCTCGCTCCAACTTGTCGTCCGGAAGCGCGGGTCGTTGCGATCCGAGCAGCGCAAACATGAACTCCTCTGTCTGTAGGAGGCCATGCAGAGCATGGCTGCCGTACGAGAGCAGTTCGACCGTCTTGGCCTCCAACGTCGCCAAGTCCCGCACCCGCTTCGGGTACTGAACCTTTGCCACGTCCTCCTTCATCGCCGAGATGAGCCCATCCGCCCCCAACACCTCCTCCGCCTTGTCCAGATACTCAGGCCGAGGAATCCGTTTCCCGCCCTCGATCTTGTAGACGAGGTCCTCTCCGTACCCCACCGCCACCGCGAAGTCCGGGACCCGCATCCCCACCGCCTCGCGTCGCAGCTTCAACTGGCGCCCCACCGTCGCGAGGACCGCCAACCCCCACTCGTCGTCCGGGTCGACCTCCCAACCCGGCTCGTCCGCCTCGGTGTTGAGCTGCTCCGGTTCCGTGTCCACGTTCGCCCCTCCGTCGTACGGCCGTGCCGCAACGCCCCCTACCCGTACGGTCCCTGTCGACAGCCTGGACAGCACTGGACAAGCACCGGACAGTAACCGTACGGGTTGGACTCGTCACTCGCGGGCGTTACGACCGGTAGCGCCCCAACGTCCGCAACCCCGGCAGCGCCTTGTCCTGGAAGTCGAACAGGGCGAGGTTCTCCCACGCGTTGCCGGACGTCGGATCCGCCGGGTCCCAACCATCCCCCTTGCGATACGTCCAGACGCCTTCCCAATAGCAGTAGCCCAACCCCTTGTTGCCGGGCACGTTCGCCATCAGGTCCGCCACCGTCCGCAGCCACGCCGACTGGCCGGCCGGGGTCGCCGGATACCCCTCCGTCAGCTGCGAGGGGTCGTACATGATGTCGTTCGTCGCGTCCTCGCTCTCCAGCGTGAACGGGTACGCCGTCTCCGCGATCAGCACCGGCTTGTCGTAACGGGCCGAGATATCCGCCAAGTTGGCCGCCGCGGCCTCCGGGGTGCCGTGCCAGAACGGGTAGTACGACTGGGCGATGATGTCGAAGTCGACGCCGTCGGCGACCACGTTGTCGTACCACCAACGCGATGTGCCGTTGTCGCCGCCCGAGGCGATGTGGAGCATCGTGCGGATACGCGGGGTCGTGTCGCGCGCCGCGGTGAGGCCCGCCTTGAGGAACGTCGTCAGGTTGCCCCAACCCCCGGCGTCGTCACCCCAGTTCTTGCCGGTGGGCCAGAGCAGCCCGCCGTTGATCTCGTTGCCGATCTGGACGAGGTCCGCCGGGGTGCCCTGGCGGCGCAACGCGCCCAGGACGTCGGCCGTGTGGTCGTAGACCGCCCGTGTCAGGCCCGCCACGTCCAGGTCGGCCCAGGCCGCCGGCTTGGTCTGGTGGGCCGGGTCGGCCCAGGTGTCGGAGTAGTGGAAGTCGACCCAGATGCCGATGCCCGCCCGGCGCAGGCGCTTCGCCAGCGGCAGGATGTGCTTCTTGTTGTTGTAGCCGTCGGCCGGGTTCACCCAGACCTTGAGGCGGGCGTGGGTGACGCCCGCGTCCGCGAGGATGCGGATCGGGTCGTCCCGGCGACCGTCCGCCCGGCGGTACACCGCACCGGACGCCTCGTCCTTCGGCAACGACGAGATGTCCATCCCTCGTATCTCCAACCGGCGCCGGTCGGCGGCGGCTGCGGGCGTCACGCCCAGCACCGGTACCGCGAGTGCGGCCGCACCCGCCGCCGTAAGAACAGTGCGTCTGCGCATCACAAAGCTTCCCTTCAGTAAGTGACCAGAGAAACAAGCAAGTTGAGCCGAGCCGAGCCGAGCCGAGCCGAGTTGAGCTGAGCCGAGCCGAGTTGAGCTGAGCCGAGTTGAGCTGAGTGGAGGTCAGCGCGGGTCCCGGAAGACCTCCACCCCGCCCGCCGGCACCGCCGCCCGGCTCCCGTCCGGCAGCACCACCTTCACCTCGCCCCCGGTGTGGTTCACCGCGAAGCGAAACGTCCCCGACTCGCCCTCCCGTACGACGAGTTCGACATCGCGGGGAAGATCGACCGGCGTGATCCCCGCGTCCGCGAGGGCGAGGTCGACGACGGCGGCCAGGTCGGCGCCCGTCAGCCGCGTCGCCAGGTACCACGCGGCCCCCGACCCCACCGCATGCCGGGTCAGCGCCGCCCCTCCCGCCGTACGCCCGTCCGCGAAGACCGCGACCGTCTCGCACCCGGCGCCCGGAACCACGACCTCCGACCACAGATCCGCCTCGTACACCGCGCCGTCCGCACCCCGGACCGACACCGTCTCGCCCGGCAGCAAGGGGTCGAACTCCTCGACGGTCAGCCCGAGTACGTCCCGCAGCGCCCCCGGATACGCGCCCGGATGCAGCGTGTCGTTCTCGTCGACGATCCCGGAGAAGAAGGAGACGAGCAGAGTCCCGCCCCGCGACACATACCTCTCCAGATCCGCCCCCACCCCCACCGGCGCCGCGTACAACTGCGGTACCACCAGCAGCGGATACCGCTCCGGGTCCAGGTCCCCCAACCCCGTCGGCGGCAGGAAGTCCACCGTCAAGTGCCGGTCGTACAGGGCCTCGTAGAACGAATCCAACCGTTCCCGCGCGTCCAGGTCCTGGCTCGGCCGCCACTCCAGGCTCTGCGCCCACCAGGAGTCCCAGGACCACACCATCGCCACGTCACCGCGCGTCCGGGTGCCGCGCAGACCGGCCTGGCCCAAGTCCCGGACGCGGCGGCCGAGTTCGGTCACCTCGCGCCAACCCCGGTTGTCCGTACCGGAGTTCGCCAGCATCGCCGTATGGAACTTCTCCGCGCCCGACTGCGACTGCCGCCACTGGAAGAACATCGCGCCCTCGGAACCCCGGGCCACGTGCCCGAGTGAGTTGCGGGCCATCTCGCCGGGGCGCTTCGCCGGGTTGTACGGCTGCCAGTTGACCCCCGACGTGGCGTGTTCCAGCAGCAGCCACGGACCGCCGCCCGCCACCGAGCGCGTCAAGTCGGCGGCCAGCGCCAGGTTCACGTGGGTGCGGCGGCCGTCGGTCATCAGGTAGTGGTCGTTGGTGACGAGGTCGACCTCCTTCGCCCAGGCCCAGTAGTCGACGCCCTGGCCCTGGCTCGGGGCGACCATGAAGTTGGTGGTGACGGGGACGCCGGGGGAGAGCCGGTGCAGGATGTCCCGCTCGGCCACGAAGTTGGCGCGGGCCTGTGCGTCGGCGAAGCGCCGGTAGTCGAGCTGCTGGGTGGGATTGCATACGGACGGGGTCGCGCGGGGCGGAGTGATCTCCTCCCAGTCGCCGTACTGCTGGCCCCAGAATGCCGTTCCCCAGGCCTGGTTGAGGGCGCCGAGCGTGCCGTAGCGATCCTGGAGCCAGGCCCGGAAGGCCGTCGCGCAGGTGTCGCAGTAGCAGGCGAGGACGGGGGCGCCGTACTCGTTGTGGACGTGCCAGAGCACGACGGCGGGATGGCTGCCGTAGCGCTCGGCGAGGGCCGTCGTGATCGTGGCCGCGGCCGCCCGGTAGTCGGGGTCGGAGTGGCAGATCGCGCCCCGCGAGCCGAAGGCGAGGCGGACGCCCTCGCGGGTCACCGGGAGCGCGTCAGGGTGCGCGCGGTAGAACCACGCCGGCGGTACGACGGTGGGTGTGCCGAGGTTCACGGATATCCCGGCCGAGTGCAGCAGGCCCATCACCGTGTCGAGCCACGCCCAGTCGTACTCGCCGGGGCGCGGCTCCATGCGGGCCCAGGAGAAGACGCCGAGGGAGACGGCCGTGACCCCGGCCTCCCGCATCAGCCGTACGTCCTCCTCCCAGACCTCCTGCGGCCACTGCTCGGGGTTGTAGTCACCTCCGAAGGTGAGCGGCAGACGGTCGTGCGGGGCGGGGGACGGCATGGGTTCACTCCCGGGGATCGACGACTGAGGCGGCTGAAAACTCAGTGATTCTGTGATCGTGCACATGGATGGTTGCGGCGTCCATCTGTCAGCAACAAGTAGGTAACCCCAGGGTTCATCCATTGACAAGGGTCCGAAACAATTCTCTACTGTGCACGGTCACAGAGCCGTGCGGAGCAGGTGAGACACATCCGAGGCCGGCTCGCACTCAGTCAGGGGAGATGAAGATGTCGATCCACCGCCACCAGTTCAGCAGGCGCAGCATTCTTGCCGGGGCAGCAGCCGTAGGCCTCACGGGCACCCTCGCCGCCTGTGGCGGTTCCGACGACGACTCCGGCGAGAGCAGCGGGCCCGTCAAGCTGACCTACTGGGCCTGGGCGCCGAACATGGAAAAGGTCGCCGCGATCTGGAACAAGAAGAACCCGGACATCACGGTCACCGTCTCCAAGCAGGCCGCCGGCAAGGACATCGTCTCCAAGCTGATCACCGCGAAGAAGGCGGGCAACGCCCCCGACCTCATCCAGGTCGAGTACCAGTCGCTGCCGACGCTGGTCTCGAACGACGTGCTCGCGGACATCTCGAAGTACGCGAAGTCCGCCAAGTCCCAGTTCGCCGAGGGCCTTTGGGGCATGGTCACGCTCGGCACCGACGCGGTCTACGCGATACCGCAGGACTCCGGGCCGCTGATGTTCTTCTACCGCGAGGACCTGTTCAAGAAGCACAATCTGACCGTCCCCGCGACCTGGGACGACTTCGCCAAGACCGCCCGCGCCGCCAAGAAGGCTGTCCCGGACGCCTACTTGACGACGTTCTCTTCCAACGACCCCGGTCTGTTCGCCGGGTTGGCGCAGCAGGCCGGTGCCAAGTGGTGGACCGTGGAGAGCGGCGGCAAGTGGACCGTCGGCATCGACGACGCGGCCACGAAGAAGGTCACCGACTTCTGGGGCGGGCTCGTCCAGGAGGGCGCGATCGACAACCAGCCGATGTACACGCCGGCTTGGAACAACGCCCTGAACAAGGGCACCCACCTCGGCTGGGTCTCCGCCGTGTGGGCGCCCGGTGTGCTGGTCAGCTCGGCCCCCGACACCAAGGGCAAGTGGCGGATGGCGCCGCTGCCGCAGTGGAGCGCGGGCGAGGACGTCACCGGCAGCTGGGGCGGCTCCTCCACCGGCGTCTCCACCGACTCCAAGCACGCCGAGGCCGCGGCCAAGTTCGCGACCTGGCTGAACACCGACGCGGAGGCGCTGGCCGCCCTGGTCAAGGAGGTCGCGATCTACCCGGCGGCCACCAAGGGCCAGTCCGGCTCGGTGCTCACCCCGCCCGCGTTCTTCCCGAACCAGACCGACTTCTACGACACGGCCGCGAAGATCGCCGCCACCACGGCCGCGTCCGCCTGGGGCCCGAACGTGCAGGTCGCCTACGACACCTTCAGCGACGCGTTCGGCACGGCCAGCAAGGCGAAGAAGGCGGCGCAGTTCGACTCGGCCCTGGCCACCATGCAGTCGAAGACCTTCACCGACATGAAGAAGCAGGGCTTCAAGGTGACCGAGGCATGACCAGCACTCCGCTCAAGGGCTCCGACCGGCCGACGGTCGGGCCCTTGGCGGACGGCACCGCCACCTCCGTCCGCCCCCGCCGCCTCCGTCGCCGTGGCCGCAGCGCGCCGTACTGGTTCCTCGTACCGGCCGTGCTCCTGTTCGCCGCCTTCACCGTCGTACCGATCGGGTACGCGGTGTGGCTCAGCCTCCACAAGGTCCAGGTCAAGGGCATCGGCCTCGGCAAGGGCGCCCGCCAGCAGGTCTGGAACGGCCTGGGCAACTACACCGACGTCCTGAACGACTCCGAGTTCGGCCACAGCGTCCTGCGCGCCTTCGGTTACGGCCTGATCGTCATCCCCACGATGCTTGGTCTGGCGCTGGTCTTCGCGCTGATGCTGGACACCCCGCAGGCACGCAGCGCCAAGTTCGCGCGCCTGGCGATCTTCCTGCCGTACGCCGTCCCCGGCATCATCGCCGCACTGATGTGGGGCTTCCTGTACCTGCCGACGGTCAGCCCCTTCTACTACCTGCTGCGCGAGTTCAACCTCCCGCAGCCGGACCTGTTCGACGGCGGCAACCTGTACCTGTCCTTCGCGAACATCGCGGTGTGGGGCGGCACGGGCTTCAACATGATCGTCATCTACACCGCCCTGCGCTCGATCCCGCAGGAGATCTACGAGGCCGCCCGCATCGACGGCGCGTCCGACCTGAAGATCGCCCTGCGGATCAAGATCCCGATCGTGATGCCGTCGCTGGTGCTCACGTTCTTCTTCTCGGTCATCGCCACGCTCCAGGTCTTCACCGAGCCCATGGCGCTGAAGCCGCTGACCAACGGCCTCTCCAGTTCCTGGAGTCCGCTGATGGCCATCTACGACGCCGCCTTCCTCAGGTCGGACATCTACGGCGCCTCCGCCACCGCCGTGGTGCTGGCCCTGGCGACCTTCGCGCTCTCCTTCACGCTGCTGCGCGTCTCCGACCGCTACACCCGGGAGGACCGGGCATGACCCCCCTCACCCTCACCGCCACCGACGCCCGCCCGGCCCTCGGCAAGCCCAAGCGCACCGCCTGGGTGCCCACCCTGGTGCTGATCCTCGGCGCGCTGTACTGCCTGATCCCCGTGGTCTGGGTGGTCATCGCGGCGAGCAAGGGCCGCGGCGAACTGTTCTCCACGTTCACCTTCGCCCCCGGCACCGGCTTCCTCGACAACTTCAAGCAGCTGAGCTCCTACCGGGACGGCATCTACTGGGAGTGGATGCTCAACTCCCTCTTCTACGCGGGCGGCGGCGCCCTGCTGTCGGCCGCGGTCTCGGCCGCCGGCGGCTACGCACTGGGCCGATTCGCCTTCAAGGGCCGGGAGTTCGTCTTCAAGCTGATGCTGGCCGGCGTCCTCGTCCCGAGCATCGTGCTGACCGTCCCCCAGTACCTCCTCCTGTCGAAGCTGGGCCTGGCCGACTCGTACTGGTCGATGCTCCTGCCGTCGATCCTCTCTCCCTACGGCGTCTACCTCGTCCGTATCTACGCGGCCGCCTCCGTGCCCGCCGAACTCCTCGAAGCCGCCCGCATGGACGGCGCGAGCGAGTGGCGGATCTTCTCGCGGATCGCGGTGCCGATGATGATGCCGGGGCTCATCACGGTGTTCCTGTTCCAGTTCGTCGGCATCTGGAACAACTTCCTGCTGCCGTACGTCATGCTCGCGGACGACACCAAGTTCCCGATCACGCTGGGCCTTTACACCCTGCTCAACCAGGGCGCCTCGCAGCCCGCGCTCTACACCCTGGTCATCATGGGCTGCTTCCTCGCGATCCTGCCGCTGATCGCGCTGTTCCTGGTGATCCAGCGCTTCTGGTCCCTGGATCTGCTGAGCGGATCGGTAAAGGCGTGAGGCGCAAGCACTGAGCGAACCCGAAGCCCTACCTCCCCCCACCGCACCCGAACGGGCAGAACGAGGAACATGACCACCAGTCCGAACGGACGCCGCAAACCACCCACCATCCACGACGTGGCCCGGGAGGCAGGGGTCTCCCGGGGGACCGTCTCCCGGTTCCTCAACGGCGGCCACTACGTCTCACCCGCCGCCCGCACCGCGGTGGAGACGGCGATCAGGAAGACGGGCTACGTCGTCAACCGGCACGCCCGCTCCCTGAGCACCGGACGGTCGGACTCGGTGGCGTTCCTCCTCACCGAGCCTCAGGAGAAGTTCTTCGAGGACCCCAACTTCAATGTCCTGCTGCGGGGTTGCACCGAACACCTGGCCCGGCACGACATCCCGCTGCTCCTGATGCTGGCCTCGTCGAAGGACGAACGCCGCCGCCTCACCCGGTACATCACCTCGGGCCACGTGGACGGCGTACTCCTCGTCTCCAACCACAGCGGCGACCCGGTCGCGGCCGAACTCCGGGACGCGGGAATCCCGTTGGTGGCCTGCGGCAAACCGCTCGGCAAAGCCTCCAAGTACAGCTACGTCGCCGCCGCCGACCGCGACGGCGCCCAGGAGATGGTCCGCCACCTCATCGCCGCCGGCCGCCGCCGCATCGCCATGGTCACCGGCCCGCTCGACGCCCCCGGCGGCCCCGACCGCCTGGCGGGTTACCGAGACGTCTTGACGGAGGCAGGCCTCCCGCACGACCCCACCCTGGTGGTCGAGGGCGACTACCGCCGCACGGGCGGCGAGGAAGCGGCCCGCAGACTCCTGGCCCAGGCCCCGGACATAGACGCGGTCTTCGTAGCCTCCGACCTGATGGCCCTCGGCGTCGTCAACACCCTCCAACAATCCGGCCGTTCGGTCCCGGATGACATCGCTGTCGGAGGCTTCGACGACTCGGCGGCGGCCACCTCCATCACCCCGGCCCTCACGACCATGCGCCAGCCCTACGACCGCATCAGCGCCGAGATGGTGAGGATGCTGCTGGCCCAGATCGCCGGCGAGGACACGGCGGGCGTGATTCTGCCTACGGAACTGGTGGTACGGGAGTCGGCATAACGGCCGTAACTGTCAAACCAACCGGAACACGGGTCAACGCATGTGAAGGCAGGAGCCGTCCGGTTCGTGTCGAGTCGGTGGGGCGTTCCATCCGTATTCTCTGATCATGGCCGCACCCCTCGCATATGCACTGATCGCCACCGACCTGGACGGGACGCTGCTGCGCGGCGACGACACACTCTCCGACCGGTCCCTCGCCGCACTGCGGCGGGTGGCGGCGGCGGGTGCCCGGCACCTCGTCGTCACCGGCAGGCCCGCCCCGAGGGTGCGACCGCTCCTCGACGACCTCGGCAGCAGGGGGCTCGCGGTGTGCGGACAGGGCGCGCAGTTGTACGACGCCGGCGCGGACCGTCTGCTCTGGTCGGTCACCCTGGACCGGGAGTTGGCGGAGACCGCGCTCGGCAAGATCGAGGCGGAGGTGGGCCAGGTGTACGCGGCGGTAGACCAGGACGGCGTGGACGGCCTCACCCTGATCGAGCCCGGCTACTTGATGCCGCACCCCACGCTCCCCGCGGTACGGGTAGGCAAGCGGGACGACCTCTGGTGCGAACCCATCAGCAAGGTGCTGCTCCGTCACCCCGCCCTGGAGGACGACGAGTTGGCGTCCACGGCCCGCTCGGTGGTCGGTTCCCTGGCCTCGGTCACCATGTCGGGCCCCGGCACCGTCGAACTCCAGCCACTCGGCATCACCAAGGCAACGGGACTGGCCCTCGCCGCCCGCCACTTGGGCCTGTCCCCGTCCGACACCATCGCCTTCGGCGACATGCCGAACGACATCCCGATGTTCGACTGGGCGGCCCACGGAGTGGCGATGGCCAACGCCCACCCCGAACTCAAGGCGGTAGCCGACGAGGTGACGTCCTCGAACGAGGACGACGGAATCGCCCTGGTACTTGAGAGATTGTTCAGCTAGAACGCCCTGCTTTTAGGGGCGCGGGGAACTGCGCGACCAGCCACGACGGCGCGGCAGTCAAACAAACAACCCGTCGTGGCTGATCCAACGATTTCTAGTAAGCCCCGTACACGTTGTCGATGGAGCCATACACCGCGGCGGCGTAGTTACAAGCAGCGGTGATGTTCGCAACCGGGTCATACGGGTCAAACGAAGTCCCGGCAACGTGATACGCGTTGAACGTCGGGTCGATCACCTGAAGCAACCCCTTCGACGGCGTACCCGCCGCCGCGTTGGAGTCCCAGTTGTTGATCGCGTACTGGTTCCCGGAAGACTCACGGATCACGTTCCGGTAGATCCCGTTGTACGTACCCGGAATCCCCTTCTGCGCCATGATCGCGAGCGACTCCCGAATCCACCCGTCAAGGGTGTTGGGGTACCCGGCAAGCGTGGTCGAGGCGGCGGTGGTCGACGTGGTGGCCGCGGACGCGGTGGTCGCACCGACGACAGGCAGCGCGAGGATCGCGACACCGGTACCGGTGAGAACGGCACGGCGGACGAGGCGGGCGCGGCGGGACTGAGCGGATGCAGGCATGACGAGGTTCCTCTCCGTCGCCTGCGAGGTGAGCTGTCGGGTTCGGGCTGGGAGGTGCCCGGCCACGCCCTGACGGACGTGACTTAACCCCAAGCCGTTCCGGTCATGACGACCGGCCCGGCGGCTTACCTGGTTCCCCCGCTCCTGCCGTGCGAGAAGTTCGTGACTGGGATGCCGGGCGGCGGCAGGATTCGGCGTTCCGCTCGACAGGCCGGGAAACTATGCGAGAGCACATGTCCGGAACAAGTGGCGGAATCACACCTAACCCCTATTGACCTTGGTCTGAGGCGTATGAGGCACTTGATCCTTTGCGTGAGCCAAGGGTCAACTGTCAAATGCCGTAAGGGAAAACGCGGGCAGACCAGGACACAGGGCACGCACAGAAACGCGTGACCCAACTCACGGGAGGATTAAGAACGGCAAATCGGGCATTCATCCTCAACTGGCAGTTCTCGGAATCCTTTTCTCCCATGTGCGGTGGAAGATCACTTCTTCGCCCTCGGTGCAGATGACCTCGTTCGAGGTAATAAATTCCGTTTCGTCGCAAGTAATCTCCGACCGCGTCCGCACGGTCGTGTCCCACCCCAGCTCCGGCCGGTGCAGCCGGATCGACCAGTCCGAGCGGGTGCGGGCCGACAGCGGATCCGACTCGTCGATCGTGTACGTCTCCAACGCGTCCTCGGTGAACTCGAGCCCGTCCGGGTACACGCGCGTGCCGCCGTACCGGGGGTCCACCTCCAGCCGCCACTCGCCCTTCGCGACATCCCGTACGACCAGCCGCTCGGGGCGCGGTTCGTCCAGCGTGGCCGGGTAGTTGACCCCGAGGGGCTCGGCCTCCTCGGGTTCGTCGAACCGGATGTCCTCCGTCAACTCCTGTTCCCGCACCGGGAGTTCGAGCGCGCTCCCCTCCGGGTCCAGCGTGAACCCCGCCGCCGATTCCGGCTGCGGCCAGATCCACGGCCAGTACGCCGACGACACCGCGAGCCGGATGCGGTGCCCGGGCGGGAACGCGTGCCCGATGCCGTTCAGCTCGAAGGTCACGTCCTCGGTGGTGCCCGGCGTCCACGGCACCGCCCGGTCCCGCCCATGCCGCGCCGACAGGTTCAGCACACCCCGGGTGACCAGGGTCGAGGCGCCGTCGGGGGCCACGTCGCACAGCCGGGCGATCACCTGCCCGCGCGGCACCTCACAGGTCAGCCGCAGCCGCACCCTCGGCCGCCCCAGCACCCACGTCTCGGCCGGCACCTCGAACTCGAAGCACGCGGAGCGCGCGTCCTCGTCCCGCTGGTCCGGCGGCAGGTCGGCGTCGTTCCCGAAGGGGAAGAAACGGCCCGCGTCCACGCCCGTGTGCATGGGGGAGCGGACGATCACGGGGGCACCCCGGAGGCCGTACGTCGTCGTCTTCACGTGCGGCGAGGGCCACGCGGGCTCGCCGACCCAACGGCCCGGCAGGGTGTCGTAGACCGTGGCCGGAGGGTGCGAGTCGCTGACGTAGGCGCGGAGGAGGGGGTCCGTCATCACTCCTGTGTCGATGCCCTTGAGGTGCTGATCCCACCAGCGGAGGGTCTCCTGGAGGAAGCCGATCGCGGGGCCCGGCGGCAGGCCGCGGTCCGGGTACTGGTGCGACCACGGGCCGATCAGGCCGCGTACGCGGTCCGGCGGGAGGTGTTCGACGAGCCGTAGGACCGTGTCGCGGTACGGGTCGTGCCAGCCGCCCACCGCGAGGACGGCCGCGTCGATCGCGCCGTAGTCCTCGCAGACGCTGCCGTGCTTCCAGTAGTCGTCGCGGATCTGGTGGGCGAGCCAGGTGTGGATGAACGGGTCGATCTGTTCGAGGCGCTTGAGCCACGTGTCGCGCCAGACGAGGCCCGCGTACTCGGGGTCCGGCGGGCGGGCGACGAAGGCGAGCATGGTGGCCGCCCAGGCGTGCAGGTCGACCGCGAGGGCGGAACCTCCCATGTAGTGCACGTCGTTGTCGTAGCGGTCGTCCGTCGAGCAGACCGTGACGATCGCCTTGAGCGGCTCGGGCGCGAGGGCCGCGATCTGGAGGGAGTTGAAGCCGCCCCAGGAGATGCCGAACATGCCGACCTTGCCCGTGCACCAGGGCTGCGCGGCAAGCCAGTTGACCACTTCTACGCCGTCGGCGAGTTCCTGCGCGTCGTACTCGTCGCCGGGGGCACCCTCACTGTTGCCGTGCCCGCGCACATCGACCCGGACGGAGGCGTAGCCGTGGCCCGCGTACCAGGGGTGGCGCTGGGCGTCGCGGGGCGCCGTCCAGTCGGTCAGGCGGTACGGGAGGTACTCGAGGAGCGCCGGTACGGGTTCGTCCGTCACCGGGCGCCACACGCGCGCGTAGAGGCGTGTTCCGTCGGGCAGCGGGATACGGAGGTCCTCGTGGGCCGTCTCGTAGGGGAAGGAGGTTCGGATGTGCATGACGTGACCCCTGGGGCTCCGTTGGCTTCAGTGGACCGGGTGCATCGTGCGGCGCAGCCACGGCGCGGCGGCCATCACCGCGAGGCCCGCGGCCACCGCGATCGCGCCGTTGACGCCGAAGTAGGCCGGCTTGGAGACGTCGTCGTAGAGCTTCACCGTCTGGGCCTGGATGCCGTTCGCGAGGGCGAGGGACAGGAACCAGAGGGACATGGTCTGGCTGGAGAAGGCGGCCGGGGCGAGCTTCGTCGTGGCCGACATGCCGGAGGTCTCCAGGAGGATGTCGCCGAGGCCGAGCAGGAAGTACGAGCCGACGATCCACCAGGCCGACATCGTGTAGCTGTCGTTCGCGTGCCCGGAGGTCGGCAGGACCATCAGCAGGAACGACAGGCCGCCGAGTACGACGCCGATCGCGATCTTGTTGGAGGCGTGCGGCTGGCTACGGCCCATGCGGACCCAGAGCGCGGCGACCAGGGGCGCGAGCCCGACCTCGAAGGCGCCGAGCGCGCTCGCGTACCAGCTGGCGGGGAAGTCGAAGCCGAGGATGGTCGTCTCGGCGTTCGACGCGGCCAGTAGCATCATCGTCGAATAGGCCTGGAAGAGAATGAAGTTGAAGACCGTGGAGGCCAGGAACAGCACGATGTACGGGCGCAGCCGGCCGCGTTCCTCGGCGCTCACGCGCGGGCTCATGAACATCACCGCGAAGTACACGACCGGCGCGATCACGGAGATGACGGTGAGCAGGTCGACGAAGCGGCCCATCGTCAGCCAGCCGGCGACGGCCAGCCCGGTCGCGAGCACGGCGGCGGCCAGGATGCCTACGACGATCAGTCGCACCGCGCGGCGCAGCGCGTCCGGCGCGAGCGCGAACTCCGCGGTGTTCCTGCGCCCGGCCAGGTGACGGCGGCCCGCGACGTACTGGATGAGCCCGAACGTCATGCCGACCGCGGCCGCCGAGAAACCCCAGTGCCAGCCCTCGTGGTCGCCGAGCCAGCCGGTGATCAGCGGGCCCGCGAAGGCGCCGATGTTGATCGCCATGTAGTAGAGCGCGAAACCGGCGTCCCGGCGCTCGTCGTCGGTGCGGTAGAGCTTTCCGACCATGGTGGCCACGTTGGGCTTGAGCAGGCCGGTGCCCGCGCTGATCAGCCCGAGGCCCACCCAGGTCATCGTGGGGGTGGGGACCGCCATCGCGTAGTGCCCGCAGGCGATCAGGACGCCGCCCCACAGCACCGCGCGGTACGAACCGAGGATGCGGTCGGCGAGCCAGCCGCCCGCGACCGAGACGAGATAGACCAGGGTTCCGTAGGCTGCCGATACGGATGCGGCCGTTCCGGACGACATGCCCATGCCGCCGTGCGCGACGGTATCCGCGAAATAGAGGACGAGGATGGCCTGCATGCCGAGGAACGAGAACCGCTCCCAGACCTCAAGCCCGGAGAGCGTGAGCAGCCCCTTGGGCTGGCCGAAGAAGGCGTGGTCGTCCTCGGGCGGCGGTTGGTCGTCGGGTTCGGCTTCCAGTGCGGTTCGGGACACGATCCACTACTTCCGCGTAAGTCGATAAATATCCGTTCTTATCAGGTGATCGAAAACATACCGGTCGTGATCCGATACCGCCCCTGCTGGACGGGGTGGGCGGCCTGGGTGATCGAAAGCTGACCGGATACGCTGACTTGAGTGATGCCAGCGACCTATCGACAAACCGTGTGACCGCCCAGGGACACCAGCAGACAGGAGACCCCTCGTGACCGTCGTCGGGCCGTTCGGGCTGAGCGTGCGGGACCAGGCTCTGGAAGCCGATGTCCAGGCCGGAATGGCGGCCGTCGAGGAGGGTCTGCTCGAAGCCACCAAGAGCGAGGTCCCCTTCATCACGGAGGCCGCCCAGCACCTCGTGCGCGCGGGCGGGAAGCGGTTCAGGCCGCTCCTCGTGATGCTCGCCGCACAGTTCGGTGACCCCTACGCGCCGGGTGTCGTGCCCTCGGCCGTCGTCGTCGAGCTGACCCACCTCGCCACGCTGTACCACGACGACGTCATGGACGAGGCGACCGTGCGGCGCGGCGTGGAGAGCGCCAACACCCGCTGGGGCAACTCGGTCGCGGTGCTCACCGGCGACTTCCTCTTCGCGCGCGCGTCGCACACCCTGGCCGACCTCGGCCCCGAGGCGGTGCGGGTGCAGGCCGAGGCGTTCGAACGGCTCGTCACCGGCCAGATCCTGGAGACGGCCGGCCCGTCCGACGGACGTGACCCGGTCGAGCACTACCTCGACGTGCTCGGCGGCAAGACCGGCTCCCTGGTCGCTGTCGCGTGCCGCTTCGGCTCGATGATGGCCGGCTGCGACGACACGATCGTCGACGTCCTCACCCAGTACGGCGAGCGGCTCGGCGTCGCCTTCCAGCTCGCCGACGACGTCCTGGACATCGCCTCCGACGGGGAGGAGTCCGGCAAGACCCCGGGCACGGACCTGCGCGAGGGCATCCCCACGCTGCCGGTGCTGCGCCTGCGGGAGCGGGCGGACCGCCTCGGTCTCGCCGAGGACATCGCCCTGTGCGAGCTGCTCGACTCCGACCTCACGGACGACGCCCGGCTCGCCGAGGCCCTCTCCCGGCTCCGGGCCCACCCGGCGCTGGAGCAGGCCCGCCGCGACACCGTCCGGTACGTGGAGGACGCGCGCGCGGCCCTCGCCCCGCTGCCCGAGTGCGACGCGAAGGTCGCCCTCCTGGAGATGTGCGACGCGGTGGTGCACCGCGCGGGCTGAGGCCCTGGGCAAGAGGCCCTGAGTAACTGCCGTACGGAGGCGGCGTCTTCCCCCTAAGGGTTTGGGGAGGCGTCGCTTCCGTGTGTCATACCCCAGGCGTACGTGGAGTTGGCTCCCGGGTCTGACGCTTATGTGTGGCGGATTTGGTCAGATGGAGAACAGAGAAAACACCACTCCTCACCGATTCGGGTGAGAATGGCGGCTCAGGGTGGGACGAGTGCACGACGGATTAGCCGCCGCCGACGACGGAGGTAAGGCAGACATGGCACCGTACGAAACCGACGACAGCACGGACACCGGAGAGCGCGACGAGCTCCGGGCCGGGCGGCGCAGGGCGGCGCGGTACATCGTCCCGGTCACCGTGGTGGGGGTGGCGGCGGCGACCATCGGACTGGTCCCGGCGCTCGCCGACTCCGGCGACCCGAACCTTCCCAAGGTCACCGCCCAGCAACTCATCGACAAGATCGCCAAGTCGGACGTCCAGCAGCTGTCCGGCACCGTGAAGATCAGCACCGACCTGGGCCTGCCCGACCTCGGCGGCCTGGAGAGCAGCCTGATGTCCGGCGCCACGAAGTCCGGCGACGGCTCCTCCGCCGACCCGACCACCAAGCTCACCGAGCTGGCCACCGGCACCCACACCCTGCGCGTCGCGGCCGACGGCCCCGACAAGCAGAAGGTCTCCCTGCTGGAGAACGCGGCGGAGTACAGCCTCATCCACAACGGCAAGGACGTCTGGGGCTACGACAGCGCGTCGAACGAGGTCTTCCACGGCACGACCGCCGCGGATGCCTCCGGCGCCTCCAAGAGTGACGAGACCCGGGCCACGCCCAAGGGGCTCACCGACGAGGCGCTGAAGTCGGTCGACGACACGACGTCCGTCACGGTCGACGGCACGGAGCACGTTGCCGGGCGGGACGCCTACAAGCTGCTGATCAAGCCCAAGCAGTCCGGTACGACGGTCGGCGCGATCAGCGTCGCGGTGGACGCGAAGACCGGTCTGCCGCTCAAGTTCACGCTCACCCCGGCGAGCGGCGGCGCGGCTGTCGTCGACGTCGGCTTCACCCAGCTCAGCCTCGCCAAGCCGGCCGCCTCGACCTTCGACTTCAAGACGCCCAAGGGCGCGAAGGTCACCACGGAGGACAGCGCGACGGAGGCTGCTCCGACCCCGGACCACTCCGGTGCGTCCGGTAAGGCCGGCAAGTCCGACGAGGACCTCGGCAAGGGGCTCGATGATCTGACGGTTCTCGGCAAGGGCTGGAACTCCATCGCCACGTTCGACACCGGCGGCGAGGGCGTGCCGTCCGGCTCCTCGGCCGGTGGCGGCGACCTCGGTGGCTTCCTCGGCTCGCTCGGCGACGAGGTGAAGGGCGACTTCGGTTCGGGCACGGTGTTCTCGACCCGGCTGGTCAACGCCCTGGTCACGGACGACGGCAAGGTCTACGTCGGCGCGGTCACCAAGAGTGCGCTCGTGAAGGCGGCGGACGCGGCGAAGTAAATACCGACGGTTGATCAACTGCCGTAGGGGCACGACGAATTGAGGGAGTCGATGGGCGAACCGTCCGCTGAAGTGCCGGAACAGGTGGGGGCGGGTGACGGCATCATCGCCACCCGTGGTCTCACCAAGCGCTTTCGCGGCGGGCAGCTTGCCGTGGACGGTCTCGACCTGACCGTCCCGGCGGGCAGCGTCTTCGGCTTCCTCGGGCCGAATGGCTCGGGTAAGACCACCACCATCCGGATGTTGATGGGGCTGATCGAACCTACGTCTGGGACGGCCCGTGTGCTGGGTCGTCCCATGCCGAGATCCGTGCGTACGGTTCTGCCGCATGTCGGTGCGCTGATCGAGGGGCCCGCCTTGTACGGGTTCCTTTCCGGTCGCGACAACCTGCTTCGGTACGACGCCGCCGATCCGACCGCCGATCCGCGTACCCGGCGTACCCGCGTCGCCGCCGCGCTGGACCGGGTGGGGCTGACGGCCGCCGCCGGCAAGAAGGCCAAGGCGTACTCCCTGGGGATGAAGCAGCGGCTGGGGCTTGCCTCCGCTCTGCTTCAGCCCCGTGAGCTGCTTGTTCTGGACGAGCCGACGAATGGGCTCGATCCGCAGGGCATGCGTGAAATCCGGTCTTTGATCCGGGAGTTGGCTTCCGACGGGACGACCGTTTTTCTGTCTTCTCATCTGCTCGACGAGATCGAGCAGGTCTGCACCCATGCGGCCGTGATGGCACAGGGGCGGCTGATCACCCAGGGCTCGGTGGCCGAGCTGGCGGCGGGGACGAGGGGGCGGCTGTTCGTGAACACGCCTGATGCCGGGGACGCGGCACGGGTGCTGAAGGAGCAGGGGCTGGCCGACGTGGTCGTGGCGGAGGAGCGGGTGACTGCGGAGCCGCCCGATCGTGAACTCGCCGAGGTGAATGAGGCGTTGGTGACCGCCGGGGTGCGGGTGCGGGGCTTCGGGGTTGAACGGGCTTCTCTGGAGGACGCGTTCGTGGCGCTCACGGGGGAGGGGTTCGATGTCGCGGGCTGAGGTGGCTGCTTCGGGGCCCGCCGTTGGTGTGCGGGCGCCCCGGTTTGTGTGGACGTTCGGGCTGTTGCGTAGTGAGTTGGTGACCACGTTTCGGCGTTGGCGCACCCTTGCGTTGCTCGGGGTGCTGGCCGCCGTGCCGATTCTGGTCGGGATCGCGGTCAAGTTGGAGACGCAGGACGGGGGCGGGCCTGGGCGCGGCGGTCAACACCATGCCCGAGGCGACGCTGAACGCCACCGCCGACCACGGCGACATCCACGGCGACACGGTGACCGGCGGCTACGCGCAGGCGCGCGCCGACCTGGAC
>NZ_JBLTJC010000189.1:0-19782 GCF_048158785.1 Streptomyces colwelliae
GTGGGCGTGTCCGTGCGCGTCGGCCGCGCCGAGCGCGACCAGCAGCCAGTAGAGGACGACCACGACGAGTGCCGCACTGAAGACGACGGCGGGAAACCCGATCGCGGCAGCGAGGAACGCCCCCATGATCCCGGCCCCCCGTTCCCTCACTCGCCCCGACAGTCCACGGGGATCCGCGGATCGCGGAACCGGTGCGGGACACCTGCCGGTGTCCGGCACCGGAACCTTCCGCGGTGCTCCCCTGACGCCATGGTGCACGCGGGGTGCGCGCCCGCGCATTGCCGGAACCCGGCAGTGTTCATTAGGGTCTTGATGCCGGTGACGCGCTAAGAAAGCGTCACCAGGGCGTCAAGAAAACAGGGGGCGGAGTTGCCGGAGCGCGAAATACCCGAGCACTATCTGGCGGGGTACGCGCGGCTCCTGGGGGAGGTCGCCGACACCGGACGCCGCCTGACCCGGGCCGAGTTGGAGACCCGCCGCGCCCTGGGCGAGCAGGCCGCGGAGGCCGGTCACGGACTGCGCGCACTGGTCAACGCCCATCTCGCCGCCACCCGCGCCGCCTGGCCACAGACCCCCGGTTCCGCGGACTGCACCCTTGCCGCGGTGCAGCAGGCGGTCGACGCCTTCGCCGAGGGCTACGAACGCGCGCAGCGTCTCGCCGTACGCCAGGAAGAAGCCGCCCGGCGGGAGTTCATCGACGACCTGCTCTACGGCCGCAGCGATCTGGGCCGGCTCGCGGAACGCGCCGAGCGCTTCGGGCTGCGCCTCTCCCACTCACACGCGGTCGCCGTGGTCCAGGGCCCGACGCCGTACGACGAGAGCGCGCCGGTGCCGCGTCAGGTGGAGCGCGCGATGATCAGCCGTTTCGGTGACCGCAGCATCCTGCTCACCACGAAGGCCGGCCGGATGCTGTGCGTCGCGCCCGGCGACCAGGACGACATCCTCGCCCACTTCGCGAAGCAGTCGTACGCCGCCGCGGAGGGCACCCGCACGGCGATCGGCCGGCCGCAGCCGGGCGCGGGCGGAATCGTCCAGTCGTACGAAGAGGCCCTGAACACGCTCGAACTGGCCGAGCGGCTCAACCTGGAGGGCCCCCTCCTGCGCGCCGCCGACCTGCTGGTCTATCCGGTGCTCACGCGTGACCGGCAGGCGATGGCGGATCTGGTGCTCGACGCGCTGGGCCCGCTGACCAGGGCGCGCGGCGGTCCGCGCCCGTTGCTGGACACCCTGTCGACGTACTTCGACTCCGGCTGCGTGGCCGCGGAGACCGCCCGCCGGCTCTCACTGAGCGTGCGGGCGCTGACGTACCGTCTCGAACGCATCCATCAGCTGACCGGCGCGGATCCGGCGGACCCCGGCCAGCGGTACACGCTACAGACGGCGGTCATCGGGGCGCGTCTGCTGGACTGGCCCGACAAGGAGTTGTGAACAGCCGCGACGCAAAGAGCGACCTCGCGCCCGGATGGATCGGCGGCGTGGTCGCTCGGGGTGTGCGGGGACGTGCGGGCGGAGGCGTCAGCCCAGGGTGGTGCCGATGTACGAGGTCGAGTCCGGGCCGGAGTCCGCGGGGTTCTCCGCGGCGGGGGCCGGTTCGGGCGCGGGGGTGGCGGGCGCCGGCGGCTGCTCGTGGCAGGTGAAGCCGAGCCGGGTGAGGGCCCTGGTCACCTCGAAGGCGGTGAAGTCACGGCGATCCTGCTTGGTGATCACCTCGCCGACCTGCTTCACCGGGTACACCTTGCGACTGATGACGGCGCAGGGACCGGTGACGGGCTGCTCCGGGCGGATGCCCTTGAGCATCGCCTCCACCTCGCTCTTCGTCAGATCGAAGGGGTAACGGGCGATCACGCAGCGCATGGTGCCTCACCTAGGGGTGCGAGCGGGCGGAGAGGGGAGGATTTCTCCGCGGGGAAAGCGGAAGAACGGCCGTGGAACGGCGGGTGACCGAAGAACGGCAAGTAAATGAGCAGATACGAAAAGGGACCCGCACCCAAGGTGCGGGCCCCTGTTTCGCAGCTTCGCGTGCTTAGGCGGGAACGATGTTCTCCGCCTGCGGGCCCTTCTGGCCCTGCGTGATGTCGAAGGTCACCTTCTGACCTTCCTGCAGCTCGCGGAAGCCCTGGGTGGCGATGTTCGAGTAGTGGGCGAAGACGTCAGCGCCGCCGCCGTCCTGCTCGATGAAGCCGAAGCCCTTTTCCGCGTTGAACCACTTCACGGTACCGGTGGCCATGTCTTAACTCCTAGGCAGTGCACGAGATCCGCACTTTACGAATCTCCTCCATCGCCGTGATGATCACCTGCCCGGAGAACCGGTTCAAAATTGGCAACCACAACTGCAACTGAAGTCAGCCTAGCACGGAACCCATTTACGGGGCGGTGGAATTGGGCGGGAAAAGCACCGCCCGAAACGGTGAATTTCTGTTTCGGGGACATCAGATTTTCTACCGATGGGATGAGCGGCGCAGCTCCTCGTTGTCCCGCAGGGCCTCGTCCAGCCGGTCCTCCAGGCTGATGATGCGGCACGCGGCCTCGATGGGCGTCCCCTGGTCGACCAGCTCGCGCGCCCGGGAGGCCGTACGGAGCTGACGGCGCGAGTAGCGGCGGTGACCGCCGTCCGACCGCTTCGGGCTGATCAGCCCGGCCTCACCCAGTGACCGGAGGAAACCGGGGGTGGAGGCGATCAGCTCGGCGGCCCGGCCCATGGTGTAGGCGGGGTAGTCGTCGTCGTCGAGCCGGTCGGCCGCGGGCTGCTGGCTTTCTGCGGGCATGGACACCTTTCCTGCGGCCACCGGGAGGGGACGGTCTGCCGCCGGGGGAGCTGGTTCCCCCGTACGGGAACTCTAGTCGCACCCGGGGAATCTCTGTCGCGGCGAGCACAGATGTCCTGACGCCGGTTGACGCGTTCAGGGGCCCAGAACCAGCACCTGGCAGGCGCCCGGAAGCCGTGGATCAAGGCCGTTCCGGCCCGTGACGACGTCCTGCCAGCCCCAGGCCCGGTAGGCCGCCAGGGTCTCGGTGTCGGTGCGGGGCACCAGGGTGACGCCGAGGGCCGGCGCGTGATCGTCGAGCAGCCGGCGTTGCAGGCGCCGGGCGAGGTTCCAGTCACGGTCCTGGTAGTGGGTGCGCACGCGGGGCGGGACGACGATCCCGGAGACGGCGAAGAGTCCGCCGGTGACCGCGAGGCCGTGCAGCAGCCGGGGCAGCCGGGTGTCGTGGCCCTGCCACCAGGGATCGGCGGCACGCACGGGGAAGCCGTAGGCGCAGGCCGTCAGGGTCGTGTTCTCGGCGATCAGCAGGGTGAAACCGGGGCGCCGGACGTCACCGGCCAGCCGCCGCAGGAAGGCGGTGCGGGAACGGTTGCCCGTGCGGGTCCCGCCGCAGGTCTCCTCGTACAGCACGCCCAGGTCCTGGAAGCGGTCCTCGATCTGGCGGCGGCTGAGGGGGCGGAGGCGGTCCCCCTCCCACGGGGACGGTCCGCGCTCGCGGTTGGACGGGCGCCGCTCGCGGTCGGACGTGCCGCGTTCCCCGCCGGACGTACCCCGCTCACGGCCGGACGTGCCTCGCTCATGGCCGGATGCGGACCACGTCCTCTGCCAGCCCGCCGTACCGGCACCGCCATGCCTGTCGAGGGCCGCGGGCGCGTCCGCGGTCACCGGCCGACCGGGCACATTCACGGTCATGGGCTGAGCCCTGCCCCGGGCGCGGAGACAACCGCCCCGGCGTCGTGGTTCGCCGAGAACGGCACCGGTGCGATCCGGTGCACGAGAAATCCTCGGTCCTTTCACGGTACGCCCGTGGGCCGCGGAGGGGGTTGGCGTGCCTCCGGCACGGACCGGCCCGCGCGGGGCGGGAGTACGGTGAGCGGTACCGGGAGTTCTCCGTACCTCGGCTCTGGCGCCGGCGTCGTTCCCAGTGCACCACGGCACCGGACCGCCGCACGACGGACGGCCGGGGACAGGGACCGCGACATGAACGCGCCCACGGACACCCACAGTTCGCCCGCCTCGGACACCATCGCCTCCTCGCCCGACGTGGAGCAGAGCGCCCCGCCCCTCCTCCGGCTGCGCCTCGCCGCCCACACCGCCGTACCGCGCCGCCTCGACGGAGCCTGGTGGCCGCACTCCTACGACGTGCTCACCGAGGTACCCCGACTGCTCGCCGGGCTGCCCCGGACCTGGGGTCACATCGTCAGCGTGATGGTGAACGGGCGGGTCTGGTCGACCGCCCCGGGCCGGATGCTCGTGGCCAACCAGGTCGTACGGCTGCACCGGACCACCGCCGTGCACGCCCCGAACACCGTCGTCCTGCTCGCGCCGGGCCGCGGCCGCTGGGACCTGCTGGTCGTACCGCCGGAGCTGACCGAGGAGGCGGCCGAGCCGATCATGGCCGCCGCGGTCGCCAACCTCCTCTGAGACCAGGGGAGTTACTGGTTCCAGCTGTCACTGGTTCCAGCTCTCGTCGTACGGGTCATTCGGCGTCGGGATCGGCTTCGCCTGCGTGACCTGGAAGTAGGGGATCGGGCGGTTGTTGATGGGGTCCTTGGTCTGCTTGGGGCTGTAGGTGCCGGTGATCTCCAGCCAGGTGTCCGGCTGAAGTACCGGCGGGATCTTGCCGGTCAGCGCGATCTTGACCGGCTGGGCGTCCGCCGCACAGCAGTTGAGGGCCATGCGGACCAGGAACGGGGCACCGGACTTGTCCAGCGCGACGAACCCGGTGACCTTCAACTGCCGGGTACCCAGGGACCGTCCGTGGTCGTAGACCGCGCGGCTCGCGTAGTCGACCAGGCCGAGGGTGAGCGGATTGCTGTCCGGGAGCTTGAGCAGGCCGTACGGCTGCTGGAGTGCCGTGCCCGTGCGGACCGCGCTGTAGGAGCCGAGGGCCGGCGGGGCGACCAGGATCAGGGCGAAGAGCGGGAGGATCAGGAGCCAGGAGATACGGGGTTCGCGGTGGACGTGGCCCGCGTGGGCGTCGTCCTCGGCGACGTCGCCCTCGGGGTGCGCTTCCGTGTGGGCTTCCGCATGCGCTTCCGCGTGGGCCTTCTCCGCCCGCGTCCGGCGCCACTCGTACCAGGCCGTCGCCAGTGCGGTCACGATGAGGACCGCGCCGGAGAGCAGCAGGAGCGGTTGGAGGCCTGCCTTGACGTAGCGCAGGTAGAGGTTGGTGAAGCCCGCGTGCAGGAGGGCCGCGCCGACGAGGAACAGGACCGCCGCCTGTGCCTGGCGGTTCACAGGAGCACCGCCCCGGTGACGACCGCGCCCGCGATGGCGAGGACGAAGGTGGCGGGTGCGAAGCGCAGGGCGAAGCCCCGGCCGAAGGTGCCCGCCTGCATGGCGAACAGTTTCAGGTCGATCATCGGGCCCACCACCAGGAACGCGAGTTTGGCCGTGAGCGAGAACTGGGTGAGGGACGCGGCCACGAACGCGTCGGCCTCCGAGCAGATCGACAGCAGGACGGCGAGGATCGAGAGGGCGAGGATCGCCACCACCGGGTTGTCGGCGGCTGTGCGCAGCCAGCTCGCGGGGGCCACCGCCTTGAGCGTGGCCGCCGACATCGCGCCGAGGACGAGGAATCCGCCGGCCTGCATCACGTCGTGCCGGACCGAGCCCCAGAACGCGGCCCCCTTGGTCTCCCCCTCGTGCGGCTCGTGGGCGGGCAGGCGCAGCCAGTCGGTGCGGCCGATCCGCGTCCACAGCCAGCCCATCACACAGGCCACGAGCAGACTGCCGACGAACCGGGCGAGCACCATCTCGGGGTTGCGCGGGAACGCCACGGCCGTCGCCGTCAGCACGATCGGGTTGATCGCCGGGGCGGACAGCAGGAACGCGATCGCCGCCGCCGGGGTGACGCCCCGCCGCACGAGCGCCCCGGCCACCGGCACCGACGCGCACTCGCAGCCGGGCAGGATCGCGCCCGCCATCCCGGCTATCGGCACGGCCAGCACGGGGTTCTTCGGCAGCGCGCGGGTGAAGAACGTCGCCGGTACGAACACCGCGATCCCGGCCGACAGCAGCACGCCCAGCACCAGGAAGGGCAGGGCCTGCACGACGACGGCCACGAAGACCGTCATCCAGCTCTGCATCACGGGCGCGGACAGGGCCTGCCGGATCGGGCCCTGCGCCAGCACGACCACGAGCAGCACCATGGTCAGCACGAGCGGCGAGTTGAACTGCCAGCCGTCCTTCGACTCCTTGGCGGGCGCGGCCGGTGACTTTTCGGCGGGCGCGCCCGGCGACTCTTTGACCAGCGTGACCGGCGGCGCGGGCACGGGTGGCTGCTGGGGCGTTTCCGCGGTCGGCGGAGTCTCCGTGGTCGGCGCGGCTGGTTCGGTGGTGATGGCCACGGGTGTAGTACCTCCGGCAGGCGCGGGGTTTCGCGAGTTTCGCTCCCTGTCTCTGCATACGGCAGTCGGGGCACGGGTGTTCAGCGGAATACTGGAACCACCCGCCTCCTTGGGGCAGTCTTTCCCCTCGTGGCGAGCAGCGTTCCGAATCAGACCCCGCCGGGCGGTGCCCGTGCGCACATGGTGGTGTGCGGCGACGACGCGCTCGCGCACCGACTCGCCGCCGAACTGCGCAGTGTCTACGGCGAACACATCACCCTCGTCGTCCCGCTCTCCGAGGCCACCGCCCGGCAACCCGTCGTCGGCCGCGCGCGTGCCGCGTCGGTGGCCCTGCTGGACCGGGTCAACGCGGCGGTGGCCAGGGCGAACGGCACCGGCAACGGCGCACCCACCGCCCCCGAACCCCCGCGCGGGGAGCGGGTGTTGGAGGTCGCCGAGCTGACCGAGGCCGTGTTCGCCGAGGCGGGCGTGGAGCGGGCGACCGCGCTGGCCCTCGTCTATGACGACGACGAGACGAACATCCGCGCCGCCCTCACCGCCCGCCGCCTCAACCCCCGTATCCGGCTGGTGCTGCGCCTCTACAACCGGCGGCTCGGCCAGCACATCGAGGAACTCCTCGACCAGGCGGCCGCGTTGGCGACCGGTGAGGGAGGTGGGACCGGCTCCGGGTTCGACGCCTCGACCACCGTCCTCTCCGACGCCGACACGGCCGCACCCGCGCTGGCCGCGACCGCGCTCGCCGGTACCAGCAAGGTCGTCCAGACCGACGGGCTGCTGCTGCGCGCGGTGGAACGGCCGCCGCCGGGACCCGGCGAGGTGGCCGACCCGGGCCTTGCCACGCTCGCCCTGCTGTCGGCGACCAGCAGCGACCCGGCCGGCGCGGACGGCTCCGAGGGCATGGGCGAACAAGGCCCGCGCCTGCTGCCCGACGCGGCGGCCGTCGCCTCGGCCACCGGGCGCGGAACCGTCGTCCTGGAGCAGGTGTCGTACGCCGGGCCGCAGTTGCCGGGCGGGCGCGGGGGCGGTGTCGTGCCCGCGTTCTCCTCGCTCTTCTCGCGGCGGCTGCGGTGGTCGCTGGCGGGCATGGTGGCGTGTGTGATCGCGCTGGCCATCTCGCTGTGGCTGGTCACCAAGATCCATCCGCTTACCGCCTTCTACTTGACGCTGCTCGATCTCTTCGCGATCGACAACCCCGCGATCGGGGAGCCCCTGGGCCGGCAGATCCTTCAACTCCTCTCCGGGCTCGTCGGGTTGCTGATGCTGCCGGTGCTGCTGGCCGCGGTGCTGGAAGCACTCGGCACGTTCCGTACGGCGTCCGCACTGCGCAAGCCGCCTCGCGGACTCGGCGGGCATGTCGTGCTGCTCGGGCTCGGCAAGATCGGCACCCGGGTGCTGACCCGGCTGCGCGAACTCAACATCCCCGTGGTGTGCGTCGAGGCCGACCCCGAGGCACGCGGGCTCGCGGTCGCGCGCCGGCTGCGGGTGCCGGTGATCCTGGGTGACGTCACCCAGGAGGGCGTCCTGGAATCCGCCAAGGTCCACCGCGCCCACGCCCTCCTCGCGGTCACCAGCTCCGACACGACCAACCTCGAAGCGGTGCTGTACGCCCGGTCCGTGCGGCCCGATCTACGGGTCGTGCTCCGGCTGTACGACGACGACTTCGCGACCGCCGTGTACCGCACCCTGCGGGCCGCGCACCCCGGCGCCCTGACCCGGAGCCGGAGCGTGTCCCATCTGGCCGCGCCCGCGTTCGCCGGGGCGATGATGGGGCGGCAGATCCTGGGCGCGATCCCTGTCGAGCGGCGGGTGCTGCTGTTCGCGGCGATGACCGTGGGCGGACATCCCCAGCTGGACGGGAAGACCATCGCCGAGGCGTTCCGGGCCGGTTCCTGGCGGGTCCTGGCGCTGGACACCGCGACCCGGGACGCCTCCGAGGACGTACGGCGGTCGGGGTTGGTGTGGGACCTCCCCGACACATATGTCCTGCGGAGCTCGGACAGGGTTGTGCTGGCCGCTACCCGTCGGGGGCTGGCGGAGTTGCTGGGGCGGCGACCGCGGGACCGTACGGGGACGTAGGGAGCGGGGAGTTCGGACCCCCGCTCCTCACGCGACCCGCGAGAAGACCAACCCTTCGGGAAAACCTGCCTACTTCCCCAAGTACCTTTCCGCGAAGTCCAGTTCCAGCTTCACCTGCTTGATCCGCTCGTCCACCACCAGCGACCCGTGCCCCGCGTCGTACCGGTACACCTCGTGCACGGCGCCCCGCGACTCGAGCCGCTTCACGTAGTTGTCGATCTGGCGGATCGGGCAGCGGGGGTCGTTGACGCCGGCCGAGATGTAGACCGGGGCCGTGACCTTGTCGACGTAGGTCAGCGGGGAGGACGCCTCGAAGCGGGCCGGGACCTCCTCGGGGGTGCCGCCCAGCAGCGTGCGGTCCATGGCCTTCAGGGCTTCCATCTCGTCGTGGTACGCCGTGACGTAGTCGGCGACCGGGACCGCCGCGATGCCCAGGGTCCACGCGTCGGGCTGGGTGCCGATGCCGAGGAGGGTGAGGTAGCCGCCCCAGGAACCGCCGGTGAGGATCAGCCGGGCCGGGTCGGCGAGACCGGAGGTGATCGCCCACTCCCGCACCGCCTCGATGTCCTCCAGCTCGATCAGGCCGACCCGGTGCTTCAGGGCGTCGGTCCACGCGCGGCCGTAGCCGGTGGAACCTCGGTAGTTGACCCGTACGACCGCGTACCCGTGGTCGACCCAGGCCGCCGGGCCCGCCGCGAAGGAGTCGCTGTCGTGCCAGGTCGGGCCGCCGTGGATGTCGAAGACCGTGGGGAGGGGGCCCGTGGCTCCCGCCGGTTTCTGGACCAGGGCGTGGATGCGGCCGCCGGGTCCCTCCACCCACACGTCCTCCACCGGGACCGAGCCGGGCGACTTCAGGCCGGGCGGGTCCAGGACGACCTCGCCCGTCGTGGAGCGCACGGCGGACGGCTCGGCGGACGACGACCAGAGGTACTCCACGCTGCCGTCGGGGCGGGCCGTCGCGCCCGAGACGGAACCGGGCGGGGTCGGCACCTTCTCCAGCCCGCCCGACGCGAGGTCGTAGCGGAACACCTCGCTGCGGGCCTCGAAGCTGTGCGCGATGAGGAGGGCCGAGCCGTCCGGGTACCACTCGGCGCTCACGTCGCCGGGCAGGTCCAGGGACAGGTCCGTCTCGCCGCCCTTCACTACGTCCCACACCAACGGCTCCCAACGGCCGCGCCGCTGATGGCCGATGAGGAGACGCGTGTCGCCGTCGACGGGTGCGAAGCCGAGGACCTCCAGGCCCAGTTCCTCGGTGCCGCCCTTGGTGTCGTCCAGGTCGGCGACCGCCGTGCCGTCCGGGCGCAGGACGCGCAGCGCCGAGTGCATCGCGTCGCCGTGCTCCGTGTGCTCGATGGCGATCAGCGAGCCGTCGTGCGAGAGGTCGCCGACGCCCGCCGACTCGCGGTGCCGGTAGATCAGCGTGGTCTCGTCACCGGTGCGGGCGAGGTGGATCGTCGTACCGTCCTCGTCCGTGGAGCGGCCGACCACGGCGGTCCTGCCGTCCCGTGCGAGGGCGAGCCCGGCCGGGTAGGACGGTTCGAGGCCGGGGACCGCGGGTTCGTCCGGTCCTCCCTTGAAGGACTGGCGGCGCCAGACGCCGAACTCGTCGCCGTCCTTGTCGTCGAACCACCAGATCCACTCCCCGTCCGGGGAGAGCACACCGTCCGTCGTGCCGTTCGGCCGGTCCGTGACCTGGCGTTGCTCGCCCGTCGCCCGGTCCCAGGCGTACAGCTCATACGTCCCTGTCGCGTTCGACACGAACAGGGAACGGTCGGGTGCGTCCTCCGCCCAGTCGGGCAGGGACACTCGGGGCGCCCGGAAGCGCTTCTCCCAGTCCGGTGTGTTCTCGGACCCGTTGCTCTCAGTCATGGCCCCATACTGCCCGCCCACACAGACATTGCACTGGCCGGATCCTCAGCCTGTGGATAACTTCGACCAAGTCCCGGCCGGAGCATTGCCGACGCCGGGTGAACCTCCGGGCCGACCCCCGGGCCAAGGGCCCCGCGACAGCCCCGTACCGTGGAAGGCGTGTACCGGTTTCTGCTGACATCGCGCTGGTGGGGCATCAACGTCTTCGTACTGCTCGCCATCCCCTTCTGCATCTTCATGGGGTCGTGGCAGCTGAGCCGGTTCCAGGCGCGCGTGGACAGCAGCCACCAGGCCACCAAGCAGGTCGAGACGGACCGCACGGAAGCCGCGCGCCCCCTCGCCTCACTGCTGCCGGTCGACCAGAGCACCTCGGGTCGCCAGACCACCGCGACCGGCCGCTACGGCAAGCAACTCCTCGTCCCCGACCGCCAGTTGGACGGGAAGAACGGCTTCTACGTCCTGACCCTGCTGCGCACCGCCGACGGCAAGGCCCTCCCCGTCGTCCGCGGCTGGATCCCCGGCGAGCCCGATGCCACCAAGGCACCGGCCGCGCCGACCGGCGAGGTCACCGTCACCGGCTCCCTCCAGGCGTCCGAGACCCCCGGCGACAACGGAGTCAGCGCCCAGGGCGGCCTGCCGTCCGGTCAGACCGCCGCGATCAGCGCGGCCTCGCTGGTGAACCTGGTCCCGTACCCCGTGTACGACGCGTGGATCACGCTCGACAAGGGCGACTCGGGGATGAAGTCCGTACCGGCGACCGCACCCGCGAACACCGGCCTCGACCTGAAGGCGTTCCAGAACCTCGGCTACACCGGCGAGTGGTTCGTCTTCGCGGGCTTCGTCGTCTTCATGTGGTTCCGGCTGCTGCGCCGCGAGGTGGAGTTCGCGCGCGACGCGGAACTGGGTCTGGTCCCGGAGGACGAGAACGAGAACGAGGAAGCGGCCCACGCGACCGTCTGACGCCGCGACCGCGACCGTCTGACGTCGGCATCGACGCCGCCGTCGCCGTCGCCGGGTCCCCCGACCCGGCTGACTCGCAGACCTACAGGACCGACAAGACCGACAGTCCGGTCTACGACCCCGCCAGCAGACCCGTCCGGTAGACCGTGCCCGCGCACGCGTTCGGCACCGTGGCCGTGGCCGTCGGGGAGCCCGTCGCCGTCGTGTAGGAGACCTGGACGCTGCCGTCGAGCGTGCCGTCCTCCAGCAGTTGGGTGGACGTACCCGTGTCGCCGGCCGTGGACCCGCTGGTGGAGCTGGCCTCCTCGGTGGGCGACGGGGTGGTCGTCGGGCCGCCGGTGCTGCTGCCTCCGGTGCTGCTGCCGCTGGTGGGGCAGGTCTCGGAGGGCACCCAGGCGAACTTGACCAGGTAGGAGGAGCCCGGCAGCAGCACCGGCTGGGAGACCTCCGTCGACGGGTCGGGCAGGCCGCTCGCCGAGTCCCCGGCGCTGTGCTGCGCCACACCGATCTTGGTGGAGTCGGCGGCACCCACCGCGTAGGTGCCCATGGTCCCGGGGCCGCCGACGGTGCAGCTCGTGGTGGACGTGTTGGTGACGGTGAACGTGCCGTAGACGACGCCGGCCGAGTCGGCGGCGTCCACCGTCGAGTTGGACGCGCCGAACTGCTCGGCCGTGCAGACGGGCGCGGACGTGCCGGTGCTGGCCGTGGGGTTCGCGCTCACGGTGCCGTGGCCGGGGGCCTTGCCCGTGCCGTCGTTCTTGTGGCCGCCCGGGTTCTGCGAGGCCTGCCCCGAGGTGCCGCCCGAGGTGCTGGAGCCGCCGTCCGGGCCCTTGCCCTGGCTGGTGCCGCCCTGTGCCTGTGAGCTGTTGCCCATGATGGACGGGTCGGCGTCCGAGCCGGTGGAGTTCGAGACGTGCACGAGGGCCGGGATGGCGGTGCCGAAGAAGAGCACGGTGGCGGCCATGCCGACGAGGGCCTGGCGCTTGCGGGCCCGGCGGGCCGGTACGGCCTTGCGCAGGTGGTCCAGCGTGCCGTCGCGCGGCTCGACCTCCTGGACCGCTTGGTGGAGCAGCCGCCGCAGGGCCAGCTCGTCGGGGCCGAAGCCTTCGGAGGCGTGCAGGTCGGGCCCGTGTTCATCAGGGCCCTGTCGTCCGGGTTCTGCTCCTGCCCCTAGTCCTACGGGTACTACGGGGTTGCGGCCCTCGATGTCCTCGGAGTTCCCGTAGCTCTCAGGGTTCTCAGGGTTCTCGGGGTTCCCGTCGAGGCTCGGCCCGTCGGGGCTCTCTTCGTCGGGGCGGTGGTTCACAGTTCCGTTCCCAGCATGTGATTCGTTCGGCTGTTCCGTACGCGCCCAGGTCGGGCCGCGCCGGACGTCCGGCTCGCGCCGTTCACGCGAACCGTTTCCGTCGGCCGTGCCGTTTCCCTCGGCCGTGCCGTTTCCGTCGGCCTTGTCGCTCATGCCGTGGCCTCCATGGCGATCCGGAGGGCGGCGATACCGCGCGAGCCGTACGCCTTCACCGAGCCCAGCGATATGCCGAGCGACTCGGCGACCTGCGCCTCGGTCATGTCCGCGAAGTAGCGCAGCACCAGGACCTCGCGCTGGCGGCGCTGGAGTCCCTTCATGGCCTTGATGAGGGAGTCGCGCTCCAGCAGGTCGTAGGCACCCTCCTCCGCGCTGGCCATGTCCGGCATCGGCTTCGAGAGGAGCTTGAGGCCGAGGATGCGGCGGCGCAAGGCCGAGCGGGAGAGGTTGACGACGGTCTGGCGCAAATACGCCAGGGTCTTCTCGGGGTCACGGACACGTTTGCGCGCCGAGTGGACCCGGATGAACGCCTCCTGGACGACGTCCTCGCAGGAGGCGGTGTCGTCGAGGAGGAGTGCGGCCAGGCCGAGCAGCGAGCGGTAGTGCGCCCGGTAGGTCTCGGTGAGATGGTCGACCGTCGTTCCGGCCGCGACGGCGTCGTCGACACCGTCGCGCTGGTTCGGGATGCGGGTGGGCCGCGCTGCGGGCATCGGCGCGATCACCGGCATGCCGCCGGGCGCACGGGATCCACGCGGAGGCCGTAGGGCCGTGCCGCGTGCCGCAGTGAAGTCGAGTACCTGAGCCACGCCAGTTGGACACGCTTCCCCCCTTGGGGGTTGTACGCGTCGGCCGTCACATTTACGTCAGACGAAACAGACAGTCCACCCACCTGTCTGCCGCCACCGCCCACCTGCCCGGCGTCATCACCCACCCGTCTGGTGTCAGGCAGCACAACCGGCAGTGCGTCGAACACCCTCATGCCTACCCGCTCTTCCCCTGTGTCACGAACGTCCAGGGCGTCCCCACGCCCCTTACCGCATCACCGCGCGCCCACCTGAAGGGCGTTCGCAAAGACGCTCCCCGCTCGCCGCGCGGTTGCGGGAAGCGGGGAGTGAAATCTTCGGATGCGGAGGTGGCTGGATTCAAGTGGTCCCAACCATTAATCCGGCCACATCGCGCACACTGATCCTACAAACCCGTGCGCCACTGGCCAGCGGATTTACGGCCGGGCAGGGCAGGTTGGGGCCACGGTCAGGCCAGTTCGCGTGCCACCAGCTCGGCGATCTGCGCGGTATTGAGGGCCGCTCCCTTGCGCAAATTGTCTCCGCAGACGAAGAGTTCGAGCGCGGTCGGGTCGTCCAGCGCCCGTCGCAGACGCCCCACCCAGGTCGGGTCGGTGCCCACCACGTCGGCGGGTGTCGGGAACTCTCCGGCGGCCGGATTGTCGAAGAGGACGACCCCTGGGGCCGTAGCGAGAATCTCGCGCGCCCCGTCGACGGTGACCTCGCCCTGGAACCGGGCGTGGACGGTGAGGGAGTGCGTGGTGACCACCGGGACGCGCACGCACGTCACCGCGACCGGCAGCGCGGGCAGCCCGAGGATCTTGCGGGACTCGTCCCGCACCTTCATCTCCTCCGAGGACCAGCCGTCCTCCCGCAGAGACCCGGCCCACGGTACGACGTTCAGCGCGACCGGCTCCGGGAACGGCCCGGTGTTGTCCCCGACGGCCCGCCGTACGTCACCGGGCTTGGTGCCCAGGTCCGTACCGGCCACGAGGGACAGCTGCTGGCGCAGGGTCTCCACCCCGGCCCGGCCCGCCCCGCTCACCGCCTGGTACGACGACACCACCAGCTCGCGCAGCCCGAACTCGGCGTGCAGCGCGCCCACGGCGACGATCATCGACAGGGTCGTGCAGTTCGGGTTGGCGATGATCCCGCGCGGGCGGTGCCGCACCTTGTGCGGGTTGACCTCGGGGACCACCAGGGGCACCTCCGGGTCCATCCGGAAGGCGCCCGAGTTGTCGACGACGACCACGCCCTTGGCGGCGGCGATCGGCGCCCACTGGGCGGAGACCTCGTCGGGGACGTCGAACAGGGCGACGTCGACCCCGTCGAAGGCCTCCTCCGTCAGGGCCACCACCTCGACCTGCTCCCCGCGCACGGCCAGCTTGCGGCCGGCCGAGCGCGGAGAGGCGATCAGGCGGATCTCGCCCCAGATGTCCGCATGCTGGGACAGGATCTGGAGCATGACCGTGCCGACGGCTCCGGTCGCTCCCACGACGGCGAGCGTCGGACGCACGGTCGCTCCGGTAGCGGCCATCAGCGGCCGGTGCCTCCGTAGACGACGGCTTCGTCGCTGTCGGAGTCGAGGCCGAACGCCGTGTGCACGGCGCGGACGGCCTCGTTCACGTCGTCGGCGCGGGTGACCACCGAGATACGGATCTCGGAGGTCGAGATCAGCTCGATGTTGACGCCCGCGTCGGACAGGGCGGTGAAGAAGTCGGCGGTGACGCCCGGGTTCGTCTTCATCCCGGCGCCCACCAGCGAGATCTTGCCGATCTGGTCGTCGTAGCGCAGCGACTCGAAGCCGATGCCGTGCTTGTTCTTCTCCAGCGCGTCGATGGCCTTGCGGCCCTCCGCCTTGGGGAGGGTGAAGGAGATGTCGGTGAGGCCCGTCGAGGCCGCCGACACGTTCTGCACGATCATGTCGATGTTGACCTGGGCGTCGGAGATCGTCCGGAAGATCACCGCGGCCTCGCCCGGCTTGTCGGGCACGCCGACGACCGTGATCTTGGCCTCGGAGGTGTCGTGCGCGACACCCGAGATGATGGCCTGCTCCACCTGCTGGTCCCCAATCGGCTCACTGCTGACCCAGGTGCCCTGAAGTCCGCTGAAGCTGGACCGCACATGGATCGGGATGTTGTATCGGCGGGCGTACTCCACACAGCGGTGGAGCAGCACCTTGGAGCCGGAGGCGGCGAGCTCCAGCATGTCCTCGAAGACGATCCAGTCGATCTTCTTCGCCTTCGGCACCACGCGCGGGTCGGCGGTGAACACACCGTCGACGTCCGTGTAGATCTCGCACACCTCGGCGTCGAGCGCGGCGGCGAGGGCGACGGCGGTGGTGTCGCTGCCGCCCCGCCCGAGCGTGGTGATGTCCTTCTTGTCCTGGCTCACACCCTGGAACCCGGCGACGATGGCGATGTTGCCCTCGTCCAACGCCGTACGGATCCGACCGGGCGTGACGTCGATGATCCGCGCTTTGTTGTGGACCGAGTCGGTGATGACGCCTGCCTGGCTGCCGGTGAACGACTGGGCTTCATGCCCCAGGTTTTTGATCGCCATGGCCAGCAGCGCCATGGAGATCCGCTCTCCGGCGGTCAGCAGCATGTCGAACTCACGCCCGGCGGGCATCGGAGATACCTGCTCGGCGAGATCGATCAGCTCGTCCGTCGTGTCGCCCATCGCGGAAACGACGACGACCACTTGGTGGCCGTTCTTCTTCGCTTCGACGATTCGCTTGGCGACGCGCTTGATGCCCTCGGCATCGGCTACGGAGGAGCCTCCGTACTTCTGCACGACAAGGCCCACGTGCGCTCCTCGCTCAGTCCTGGTGTGTCGGCTCAGTTTAACGAGCACCCGAAATTCGCTTCCGTGGTATCGCATCGTGAGATTCGGAAGCTTCGGACGCCCAGGTCAGCGCATGCCCACTTAAGTGGTGCGGGAAAAGTGCCGAGCGTCACAGGTCACGCCTGTGAATTAAGTTTCAAGCATTAAGGTGCGCCGTGTGCGCGTACTTCTGGTGGAAGACGATGAGCCGGTCGCCGAGTCCCTGCGACGCGGACTGATCCGCTACGGCTTCGAGGTCGACTGGGTCACCACGGGCGGCGCGGCTCTGGCCCACTCCGCCCCCTACGACGTCGTCCTCCTCGACCTCGGCCTGCCCGACACCGACGGCCTCGACGTGTGCAAGGCGCTGCGCGCCCGCGGCGACGTGCCGATCATCGTGATCAGCGCGCGCAGCGACGAGACGGACCGGGTGGTCGGCCTGGAGCTGGGCGCCGACGACTACGTCTCGAAACCGTTCGGGGTCCGCGAGGTCATCGCGCGCATAAGGGCGGTGATGCGCCGCGCACAGCCGAGGGCGGTCGCGGAGGCCGCCGGCCCCGACGCCTACGGCACCCGCCTCACCATCGACCGCAAGGCCGGGCGGGTACGCCTGGACGGCGAGGAGATCCCGCTCGCCCCCAAGGAGTACGACCTGCTGTCGTTCCTCACCGAGGAGCCCGGCGCGCTGATGTCGCGCGAACAGATCATGGAAGCGGTCTGGGACGCGAACTGGTTCGGCCCGACGAAGACGCTCGACGTCCATGTGGCCGCGCTGCGGCGGAAGTTGGCGGGCGCGATCACGATCGAGGCGGTACGGGGCGTCGGTTTCCGCCTGGAGATCAAGGACGCGACCGTCGAGGGAACGGCCGAGGGAACGTCTCCCTCATGATCCGGCAGCTCATCGTCAGCTACGTCCTGCTCGTGGCCGTGGCGCTGACGGCCTTCACCGTGCCCGTCGCCTTCACGCTGACCGCCCAACTCCGCGGTGACACCGAGCAGTCGGTGGAGCGCGAGGCGAAGACGATGGCCCTCCTGCTGAGCGGCGACGCCGCCTCGCGCGCCGCGCTTGACCGCATGGTGGTGGCGTACGCGCAGGAGACCCCCGGTACGGCCGAGGTCCTGCCCGCCTCCCGGGCGAAGACCGCGACGCACTGGGGCGACGGGGAGTTGGAGGTGACGGCACCGGCGCAGCGTGACGGCCGGACGGTGGGCGCCGTACGCATCTCGTATCCGACCTCCGACCTGACCCGGCGCCTGGTGCAGATCTGGGGTTTCCGCGCGATCCTCGCCCTCGCCGTGCTGGCGGTGGCGGCCGGCCTGGGCGCACTCGTCGCCCGCCGCCTGACCCGCCCCCTCCGCCAACTCAACGACATGGCGAGCAAGTTCAGCGACGGCGACCTGACGGCGCGTACGCCGGTGACGGGCCCGCACGAGACCCAGACGCTGGCCAGGACGTTGAACCAGGCGGGCGAACGCCTCGACACCCTCATCGCCTCGCAGAGCATCTTCGTGGCCGACGCCTCCCACCAACTCCGCACCCCGCTCACGGCGTTGCGGCTCTCGCTGGACAACATCGCGGACGGCGTGGACGACGAGTTCGTACGGGAGGACGTGGAACAGGCGACGGCGGAGGTGGTCCGGATGAGCCGCCTGGTCAACGGCCTGCTGGTGCTGGCGCGGGCGGAGGCGAAGGTGACGGCGGCGGAACCTCTCCCGCTTCGGGAGATCGTCGCCGAACGCCTCTCGGTGTGGAGACCGGCCGCCGACGAGCGCGGAGTACACATCGCGCTCGGGGGGAGTGTCGCCGACGGCCGACCGCTCGTGCTGGCCAGTCCCGGTCACCTCGAACAGGTCCTGGACAACGTGCTGTCGAACGCCCTGGAGGTGTCACCGGACGGCGCGACGATCACCGTACGGTCCGAACTCCGGGGCGACGAGGTCGAGTTGACGGTGTCCGACGAGGGCCCCGGCATGTCCGACCCGGACAAGTCCCGCGCCTTCGACCGCTTCTGGCGCGGTCAGGGCCTCACCGGGCGCTCCGGTTCGGGCCTGGGCCTGTCCGTCGTACGCCAGTTGGTGACGGACGACGGCGGAACGGTGGCTCTCAGGGACGCACCCGGAGGAGGACTGCTGGTCGCCATCACCCTTCGGGCATCACCGAGGAGTGGTGGTTGACGATGAGCCACTTGCCGCCGCGCTTCTCGTACTCGTAGGTGTAACGGGCCTCGACGACACGCTTCTTGCCGGTCTTCGGGTCGGTGAGCGTGATGTCGTAGGCGCCCGCGTCGATGGCCGAGTCGCTGTCGAGGACGTTGATGTACGTCTCGACCTTCTTCGCGACCGGCTTGTTCGGCAGGAAGTGCTCGAAGTAGTCGACGATCTCGGCGCGGTCGGTACGGATCTCGTTGGAGACGGTCGGCAGCAGCACGGCGTCCGGCGCGTACCGGTTCGCGACCTTCTTCGGGTCACCGGTCTTCAGTGCGGCGTTCCAGCCGTCGAAGAGGGCGGCTATCTGCTTCTTGGTGGGCTTGGCCTCGTGCTGGGGCCCGGCGGTCGCGGCGACGGTGCCGAGGGTGCCGAGGGCCAGGACGGTGGTGGCGGTGACGACGGCTGCACGCTTGCTGATGGACCGGCGGGTCATCTCAACTCCAGTTGTACTGGTGCCTTTTGGGATGACTCCAGACTCGCTTTCCGCCGGTTAGCGCCCGTGCAGCGGACGTACAGGGGTGAGGAAGGGCTGCCCCAATTAACGCGCTGTGGCCGCCTGACCACGGTCCCGGACGAGACTGACACCGGCGCCCAGCGACACGACGCCCATACCCACGGCGGTCATCACACCCTGCGATCCGTCGACCACGAAGGGTGCGACCGCGGCGACGGCCAGGTTGAACAGGAAGAGGAACCAGAGGACGGGCTTGGAGGAGAGGAGGTTCTTCATGGCGGGCATCCTTGGGATCTCGGGCCGGTGGCTCGTTCACCGGCTGACGAGTTCAACGATCCCGTTTCCGCAGGTCCGCGACGAGGGAGTGCGGTCCCGAACCGGGGGTGTAGCGGGCTACACCCTCCCCCTGAATGATGTTGGTCCATGACAACGACGATGACGACCGACATACTCCTGGGCGGAATCGTCCTGCTGGGCTCTTCCGTCCAGTGGCTCACCGGCATGGGCTTCGCCCTGGTCGCCGTACCGGCCCTCGTCCTCCTCCTCGGCCCGTCCCAGGGAGTCGTCCTCGCCAACTGCGCCGCCGGCGCGATCAGCGTCGTAGGGCTGGCGGGGGGCTGGCGCCAGGTGCGGGCGCGCGCGATGGTCCCGCTGTGCGCGGCGGCGGTCTGCACGGTACCGGCGGGCGCGTGGATGACCCGCCAACTCCCCCCACCGGTCCTCCTGTTGGTCATGGGCGGCCTGGTGACGGCAGCCGTCCTGCTGGTGATGCGCGGGGCGGAATGGACGCGAACGACGGAGGCTCGAACGCCCCCGAGGAGGGCGAGCGGACACCTGCCTCATGGCGCTCGCCTGGGACGGTGAGGAGCAGCGCATGATCGTCGAGGCGCAGGCCCTCGTCGAACTCGACGCCGACACCGACGAGGACCTCGCCGAGGCCGAGGAGCGCCTCCTCCAGGACGAGGAG
>NZ_JBLTJC010000190.1:0-19707 GCF_048158785.1 Streptomyces colwelliae
CCCCGGACGCGTAAGATCACGCCCCGGCACAGAAAAGACGCGAGCACAGAAAAACCCCGGGCCCGGAAGGGACCGTACCCTCCGGGCCCGGGGAGTCGTGGGGCGTCAGACGGGCAACTTCGCCGCCTGCACCGACCGGTGGATCTCCTCCGCCCGCACCGCCACCGTCGACAGCAGCGTGCTGGTCAGCCCGTGCGTGTGCTCGGTGCCGCCCTGGAGGTAGAGGCCCGCGGTGACTTCGGGGACCGTCTCGACCCGGTGGTCCCGGCCGACGCGGACCTCGTCGCCGTCGTCCCGCAGGCAGAGCTTCGCCGCCTCGCCGAGCAGTGAACTCAGGTCGCGGGGACGGTAACCGGTGGCGAGCACCAGCACATCGGCGGACAGCACCTGCTTCTCGCCGGTGGGCAGGAACTCCACGGCGATGTCGAGACCGCCGTCCGAGGCGGCGTCGACGGCGCGGATGCGGGAGACGTTGAGGAAGCGCAGCCGTTCACGTCCGGCCACCTTCTCCCGGTACGCGGTGGCGTACAGGGCCTCGATCAACTCCATGTCGACCACGGAGTAGTTGGTGGACCGGTGGTAGTCGATCAGCGACTGCTTGACCTCGGAGGGGGCCGAGAAGTAGACGTCCACCGCCTCCGGGTCGAAGATGCGGTTCGCGAACGGGCTGTCGTCGGCCGGGGTGTAGCCGTACTTGGCGAACACCGAGCACACCTCGGCGTCCGGGAAGGTGCGGTGCAGATAGTCCACCGCCTCGGCGGCGCTCTGCCCGGCGCCGAGCACCACGGCGCGCCGCACCGGCTGGCCCGCGTCGGCCAGTTCGGTCGCGCGGGGGATCAACTGGCTGTTGTGCCAGATGCGTTCGGCCAGTTCGAGACCCGGCGGAACGTGCGGCTCAAGACCCATCGCGACGCTGATGTTGCGGGCCCGCCGGGTCGTCGTACCGGAACCCGACGGATCGAGGCTGGTGACGTCGAAGAAGGCGATCTCGCCGTCGTCGCCGCGCACCGGGTCGACGGAGACGACCTCGCTGCCGTAGGAGACCAGGTGGGAGACCCGCTCGGCCGCCCACTCGAAGTACTCGTGGAACTCCACGCGCAGCGGGAACAGGGTCTTCTGGTTCAGGAAGTCGATCAGTCTGCCCTGCTCGCGCAGGAAGCAGAGGAAGCTGTAGTCGCTGGTCGGATTCCGCAGTGTGACCAGGTCTTTGAGGAACGACACCTGCATCGTGGCGTCGTCGATCAGCATGCCCCGGTGCCAGCCGAAGCGCGGCTGGCGTTCCAGGAACAGGGCGTTGAGACGGCTGTCTGCCGGAAGGCTCTTGTTGTGCTCCTCAACCGCTATGGACAGAGCGAGATTTGACGGACCGAATCCGATTCCGAGTATGTCGTGGACCACTTCGGAATCCAGTAGCGGTGACTTCACCGTGGCATCGCCTCCCTCAGGCAGCCCAATGCTAGATAAGGTAAGGCTTACCTTGCAATGAGTCGTTGAAGGGAAGGACCGTCATGCGGGTCGTCATGCTCGGCTATCAGACCTGGGGTCACCGCACGCTTCAGGCGTTGCTTGACTCCGACCACGAGGTCGTGTCCGTCGTCACCCACCCGAAAAGTGAGCACGCCTACGAGAAGATCTGGGACGACAGCGTCGCCGAACTCGCCGAGAAGAACGACGTCCCCGTCCTGTTGCGCAACCGCCCCGACGACGCCGAACTCCTCGACGCCGTACGGGAAGCGCGGCCGGACATCATCGTCGCCAACAACTGGCGGACCTGGCTGCCGCCGGAGCTGTTCGACCTCCCGCCGCACGGCACCCTCAACGTCCACGACTCGCTGCTGCCGTCGTACGCGGGCTTCTCGCCGATCATCTGGGCGCTCCTGAACGACGAGCCGCGCGTCGGCGTCACCGCGCACCGCATGAACGGCGAACTCGACGCCGGGGACGTCCTGATCCAGCGCTCGGTGCCGGTCGGGCCCACCGACACGGCGACCGACCTGTTCCACCGCACCGTCGACCTCATCGCGCCCATCGTGCGCGAGTCGCTCGACCTCATCGCCTCCGGCCGCGACGCCGGCCAGTGGGTGCCGCAGGACCGCGGCCGCGCCAGTTTCTTCCACAAGCGCTCGGCCGAGGACAGCCGCATCGACTGGAGCTGGCCCGCGGAACGCCTGGAGCGCCTCGTACGGGCCCAGTCGGACCCGTACCCGAACGCGTACGCCTTCCATCGCAGTGAGCGGCTCAGGATCGTCTCCGCGGCCGTCTCGGAGGGACGCTACGGCGGCACCCCGGGCCGGATCTTCATCCGCGAGGGTGATGGCGTGGTCATAGTGGCCGGCCCCGAGGCCCACACCGGGCGCGGCCGGGGGCTGTTGGTGCGTCGGGTGCGCACGGACGACGGCACCGAGTACGCGGCCGGCGACTACTTCCGCACGATGGGCGGGTACTTGACGTCCCGGCCCTGATCGGACGGCCCCACGTCGGCCGGCGGACTTCGGCGGTGGGGCAGGAGGAGGGGTTCGGAAAAGTGTGACACTTCTCGCGAAAGTGTCACACTTTTTCGGAGACACCCGGCTGCCCGGCCGGGGTCGTGCCGTCGTGGTGGTGCCGCCCCAGCGGTATCACCAACGGCGTGCCGCTGACCGGATCGGGTGTGATCCGGCAGCGCAGGTCGAAGACGTCCTCGACCGTGGCCTCGGTGACGACATCGGCGGGCGCGCCCTCGGCGACGATCCGGCCGCCCTTCATGGCGATGACGTGATCGGCGTACCGGCAGGCCTGGTTGAGGTCGTGCAGCACCATCACGATCGTGCGGCCCTCACGCCGGTTGAGGTCCGTGATCAGGTCGAGTACGTCGATCTGGTGGGCGAGGTCGAGATAGGTGGTCGGCTCGTCGAGGAGCAGGACCGGGGTGCCCTGGGCGACGGCCATGGCGATCCACGCGCGTTGCCGCTGGCCGCCGGAGAGTTCGTCGACCGGGCGCTCGGCGAGGTCGGTGAGGCTGGTCGCTTCGAGGGCGGCGTGCACGGCTTCCTCGTCGGCCGCCGACCACTGGCGCCACCAGGTCTGGTGCGGGGAACGGCCGCGGCCGACCAGGTCGAGGACGGTCAGCCCCTCCGGCGCCACCGGCGTCTGCGGCAAGATGCCCAGTTTGCGGGCGAGTTCGCGGGTGGGGACGGAGCGCAGCGCGACGCCGTCCAGCTCCACGACTCCCTGGCGCGGGGCCAGTAGCCGGGCGAGTGCCCGCAACAGGGTCGATTTGCCGCAGGCGTTGGCGCCGACGATGGCCGTGATCCGGCCGGTCGGCACGGTGAGGTTCAGGTTCTCGACCACGGGCCGTCCGTCGTAGGCGAGATGAAGATCACGTGCCCGCAACTCGGGGCCGAAAGCGGGTGATTGAGGGGCGCTTGCCGGGGATTCGGACTCGCGCGGGTCAGTGGTCGACATGCGATCAGCCTCCAGAGCCCGCGCGGTTGGCGCGGATGAGCAGCCACAGCAGGACCGGCGCGCCGAGGGCGCCGGTGACGATCCCGACCGGCAGTTCCGTCCCCGGGATCGCCTCGCGGGCGAGGAGGTCGGAGCCGAGGACGACGAGGGCGCCGGCGAGACCGGAGACGAGCAGGGGCGGCGACGAGGTGCCCGCCAGCCGCTGGGCGATCTGCGGGCAGGCCAGCGCGACGAAGGCGACCGGCCCGGCAGCCGCCGTACCGAAGGCGACCAGGCCCACCCCCGCCAACAGCAGGGCCAGCCGGACGGGTTGGACGGGTGTGCCGAGTCCGGCGGCCACGTCGTCGCCGAGCATGAGCGTGCGCATCCAGCGGCCCATGCCCAGGGTGACCGGCAGCAGCACGGTCAGGGCGATCGCCAGGGAGTCCACCTGGTTCCAGGTCCGGCCGTTGAGGTTGCCGACCAGCCAGCCGAGGGCCGCCTCCGCCTCGAACCGACTGCCGCGCGCCACAAGGAAGTTGGTGGCGCTGGAGCAGATCCAGGACACGCCGATGCCGACGAGGATGATGCGGTATCCGGTGGCCCCGCCCTTCCACGCCAGCGCGTACACGAGGAGCGCGGTGGCGAGCGCGCCGAGCAACCCCAGCGTGGACAGCCCGAGTCCGCCGGTCCAGCCGAGCACTACCGCCGCCACGACGGCAGTTCCGGCGCCCTCGGTGAGCCCGATCATGTCGGGGCTGGCCAGCGGATTGCGGGTCATCGTCTGGAACACGGCCCCGGAGACCCCGAACGCGACGCCGACCAGCAGTCCGACCAGGGCGCGTGGCAGCCGTAGATCCTGGACGACGATGACCGTGCCCGCGTCGCCGGAACCCCACAGGGCCCTGATGACGTCGGTGAAGGCCACCGGATAGTCGCCGATGGTCAGACCCCAGCAGAAGAGCAGGAACGCGCCGAGAGCGACACCAACTCCCGTGAGGAGCAGGCGTGGACGCAGCACGCCGGACACCGGAGGCACGGTCAGCCGGAACGGGCGGTCGCCGAGGGTGGTTCGCGGGGGAGCGGCAACGGGTGTGGGCACGCTCATACCTCCGCGAGCTTCCGGCGGCGGACCAGGACGATGAAGAACGGGCCGCCGAGGAAGGCGACGAGGACACCGGCCTGGATCTCGGTCGGGCGGTCCACCATCCGGCCCAGGATGTCGGCGGACAGCAGCAGGAGGGGCGCCAGCGCGGCCGAGAGCGGCAGCAGCCAGCGGTAGTCGGGGCCGATCCCGGCGTACTGCGCGAGGACCCGCGCGATGTGCGGGACGACCAGACCGAGGAAGACCACGGGACCGATGACGGCGACCGACGCACCGGTCAACAGCACGACGGCGGTGACTCCTTGGAGCCGTACCAGACCGAGCCGCCGTCCCAGGGAGGCGGCCACGTCGTCGCCGAGAGCCATGCTGTTGAGGGCGGGCGCGCAGGCCAGGGCCAGGACCGCGCCCACGGCGAGGAAGGGCAGGATGCGCACCAGTTCGCCGGAGTCCTGGTCGGCGAGGGTGCCGGCCGACCAGAAGCGGTAGCGGTCCAGCGCGTCCTGGTCGGTGAGGACGACGGCGCTCGTGAACGACTGGAGCAGCGAGGTGATGGCGACCCCGGCGAGCGCCAACTTGACCGGTGTGGCCCCGGATCGGCCCATCCGCCCGAGGAAGAACACCACGACGCTCGCGACGAGCGCCCCGCCGAAGGCGAACCACACATAGCCGTACAGCGAGACCACGCCGAACACCCCGACCGCCATGACGATCGCGAAAGACGCCCCGGCGCTCACCCCGAGAATCCCGGGGTCCGCGAGCGGATTGCGGGTCAGGGCCTGCATCAGCGCGCCGGACAGGCCGAGCGCGGCGCCCGTCGTCAGGCCGAGCAGGGTGCGGGGCACGCGGACCGACCAGATGACGTTGTCGACGAGGCGGCTGGGCGGATGCCCGAGGACCGAGCGCACGACCTGGTCGAGCGGGACGCTGAGCGCGCCGAGGGCGACCGACAGCAGGGACAGCAGGACGAGGAGGGTGACGATCAGTGTCACCAGCACCGTGGTGCGAAGCCTTCTGCCTGAAGCCACGTGCCGGTCTCCATGTCGTCTTCCGGATCATCTTCCGTGCTCTGGAGCCCTGTTGGCGGACCACTGGACGGCCCCTCCAGCAGCTTAGGTGAGCATAACCTCAGCGGCTGTGACATGGACCTGGGGTTCCGGGGTGGGTCTATCAAGTAAGGCAATGCTTACCTTACTATGCGAGCGGTCGCGGCTCCGCTGAGCCGTTCCACACGCATTGGGAGGCACGGGCAGCTGTGGCGGGCAACACGCTTTCTTCGGCACAGGCAACGGCGACGAACGACTTCTGGCGACGGCGGTTCGCGTCACCGGTACCGGAGACGTCCCTGCCGCTGGACTTCCCCCGTCCGCCACGCGGGGAGGGCGCGGTCTCCCGCGCGCGACGCGCGGTAGCCCTCGCCGTGACAGCCGACGCGCTCACCCAACTCACCGCCTTCGTCGCCCTGTTGCACCGCTACGGCGGTACGACGGCCACCGAGACGGCGGTGGCGCACGAGGGCCTCCCGCTGCGCGTCACGATCGACGGCGACACATCGTTCACCGAACTCCGCGACCAGATCACGTCCGTTCGCGCGGAGGCCGCCGCCCACCACCTGCCGACCATCGAGCTGCTACGGCTCCTCGCCCCCGAACCCTTGCGCGGCGGCGGCCTGTTGTGCGCCACGGGCTTCGGCCCCGACCCCTGGGACGCGAGCGGTCCGCTGGACCTGGCGCTGACCGTGACCGACGGAGAGGCCGGAGGGGAGGGCGACGGCGAGGTGTCGGCCGACTACCGCACCGACCTCTTCTCGCCCGCCACCGTCGACCTGATCCTCGGCCACTACGGCACGCTCCTCGCCGACGCCGTCGCCCGCCCGGACACCCCGGTCGCCGACCTCGAACTCCTCGGCGCGGACGAACGGCACCGCATCCTGCACGGCTGGAACGACACCGAGCACGACGTACCGGCGCTCACCTGGCCGCACATGTTCGCCGACCAGGTCGCCGCCCGCCCGCACGAGATCGCCCTCATCCACGAGGACGTCCGCCTCACCTACGCCGAACTCGACGCCCGCGCCTCGAAGTTGGCGCACGCTCTGGTGGCCCGGGGCGCGGGTCCCGAGCGGGTCGTGGCGCTCGCCGTACCGCGCTCGGCCGAGATGATCGTCGCCGAGGTCGCCGTCCTGAAGTCGGGCGCGGCCTATCTGCCGGTCGACACCGACTACCCGGCCGACCGCATCGCCTACATGCTCGCCGACGCCCGCCCGGTCTGCCTCGTCACCACCGCGGAGATCGCCCCCGACCTCCCGCCGGATCTCGACCCGCTGGTCCTCGACGCCCCGGAGACGGTGGCGGAGCTGGCCGCGCTCCCGTCCCAAGGTCCCGCCACCGCCGACGAGTTGACGACCGCGCACGCGGCCTACGTGATCTACACCTCCGGCTCCACCGGCCGCCCCAAGGGCACCGTCCTCTCCCACGCGGGCGTCGCCAAACTGGTCGCCACCCAGCAGGAACGTTTCGGGATCGGCCCGCACAGCCGGGTCCTCCAGTTCGCCTCGCCCAGCTTCGACGTGGCGTTCTGGGACCTGTGCCTCGGCCTGCTCTCCGGCGGCCGCCTGGTCGTCGTCCCCGCCGACCGCCGCGTCCCCGGCGCACCCCTCGCGGACTACGCCGACGAGCACGGCATCACCTTCATGATCCTGCCGCCGGCGCTGCTGGCCGCCATGCCCGAGGACGTCCAACTCCCGCCCGATGCAACCCTGTTGGCGGGCACCGAACGCGTATCGCCCGAGCTGGTCGGCCGGTACGCGCGCGGCCGGATGATGTTCAACGCCTACGGCCCGACCGAGGCCACCACCAACTCCACCCTCGGCCTGTGCGACCCGGACACCCCGCCCGGCACCATCGTGCCCATCGGCGTCCCCGACCCCGGCACCCGCGCCTACGTCCTCGACGACCGGCTGCGCCCGGTCCCCGCCGGTGTCACGGGAGAGCTCTACCTCGGCGGCGCCGGCCTGGCCCGCGGCTACCTCGGCCGCCCCGCCCTCACCGCCGAGCGCTTCGTCGCCGACCCCTTCGGTGCACCCGGCGAACGCCTTTACCGCACCGGCGACTTGGTCCGCTGGAAGACGGACGGCCGCCTCGAATTCCATGGCCGCGTCGACACCCAGGTCAAGATCCGCGGCTTCCGTATCGAACCCGGCGAAATTGAGTCCGTCCTGCGCTCCCACCCGTCGGTGGACCAGGCCGCCGTGGTCGTCCGCGAGGACCGCCCCGGCGAACGCCGCCTCGCCGCCTACGTCGTGCCCTCGCTGGACGCCGAGCCGACTCCCGACGAGGGGGTGGCCGAGTGGAAGGACCTGCACGAACTCCTCTACTCCGCCGCCGGATCGGACGGCTTCGAGGAGAACTTCGCCGGCTGGAACAGCATGTACGACGGCCTGCCCATCCCCCTCGCCGACATGCGCGAGTGGCGCGAGGCCACCCTCGACCGCATCCGCGCGCTACGCCCCCGCCGCATCCTGGAGATCGGCGTCGGCTCAGGTCTGCTGCTGTCCCGGCTCGCCCCGGACTGCGCCGAGTACTGGGGCACCGACCTCTCCGAGGAAGCCGTACGCGCCCTGGACGCCCAGGTGTCCGCCGTCCCCGAACTCGCCGACCGCGTCACCCTGTTGGCCCGCCCCGCGCACGACCTCACCGGCCTGCCCGAGGGCCACTTCGACACGATCGTCGTGAACTCCGTCATCCAGTACTTCCCCGGTGGGGACTACCTCACCGGCGTACTCCGGAACGCGGCCGCCCTCCTCGCCCCCGGCGGCGCGGTGTTCGTCGGCGACGTACGCAACCTGCGACTGCTGCGCACCCTGAGCGCGGCCGTCGAGAGCGGGCGGGTACGGGACGAGGCGGACGGCGACAAAGAAGCGCTGCGCGCCGCCGTGGACCGGGCGGTCGCCTGGGAGGGTGAACTCCTCGTCGACCCCGACTACTTCACGAGCCTCGACGGCCTCAGCGCCGACATCCGCGTCAAGCGCGGCACGCACCACAACGAACTCACCCGCTATCGCTACGACGTCGTACTCCGACCGCGGCAGGACGTGTCGGAGGAGACACCCGAGTCGCCCTGGCCCGCGCTCGGTTCGGTCCAGGCGCTGGACGAGCTGCTCGCCGGACGCCCGGACCGCCTGCGGATCACCGGTATCCCCAACTCCCGCCTCGCCGACGACCTTGCCGCGCTGGGCACCCTCGACGACAGCAGCAGGCCGGCCGCCGGATCGTACGGGGTGGATCCGGAATCCCTGTACGAGATCGCCGAGCGGCGCGGTTACGCGGTGGCGCTGACCTGGAACGGGGGCGCGGAGGACGGCAGTCTGGACGCCGTACTGGCTCCCGAGGGGGACGACGGGCAGGTGCTCGTCCGCTACCGCCCCGGTGGTGGCCACCCGCTCACCAACCGTCCCGCGCCCTTCCGCAACGTCAACGCCCTGATGGGGACGCTGCGGACGCACGCCACCGAGTACCTGCCCGACTACATGGTCCCGGCCGCGTTCGTCCCGCTGGACCGGCTGCCCGTCACCCCCAGCGGCAAGCTCGACGCCGCCGCGCTGCCCGTCCCGGACCTCACCCGCCTGCCGAGTACGGGCCGGGCGCCCGGGACGGCCCGCGAGCAGCTGCTGTGCGACCTGTACGCACGGGCGCTCAAGGTGCCCTCGGTCGGCGTCGACGACGACTTCTTCGCGCTCGGCGGCGACAGCATCGTCGCCGTCCAACTCCTCATCCTGGCCCGCCGGGCAGGCCTGGAACTCACCCCGCGAGACGTCTTCCGCCACCGTACGGTCGCCGAACTGGCCACGGTCGCCCGCACCGGTACGGCCGAACGCGCGGAAGACACCCCGTGGCAGACGCTGAGCGAGGACGAACTCGCCTTTGTACAGGGCGAGTTCCCCGTCACCGTCGAGGAGGCGCTACCCCTCGGCCCGCTCCAGGAGGGCTTCTTCTTCCACGCGCTGGTGGACGGCGCCGAACTCGACGCGTACGTCGTGCAGCAGGTCATCGAGCTGACCGGACCGGTCGACGGCACCCTGCTGCGCGAGGCCGCACAGCGGCTCGTCGACCGGCACGCCCCGCTGCGCGCCTGCTTCCGCCAGACACCCGACGGCCGCCCGGTGCAGCTCATTGCGTCCGGCCTCGAACTGCCCTGGCGCGAAGTGGACCTGGCCGCCCAGGACGACACCACGGTCCGCCGCACCCTCGCCGACGCCGTCGCCGCCGACGAACGCGCCCACCGCTTCGACCTCGCCCGCCCGCCGCTGATCCGCTGCGCCCTCATCCGCTTCGGCGAGGACCGCAGCCGCCTGGTCCTGACGTTCCATCACATCGTCGCGGACGGCTGGTCCCTGCCGGTCCTGCACCGCGAACTCCTCGCTCTCTACGGCGAGAACCCGACCCCTCTCCCCGAAGTCGCCCCGTACCGCGGCTACCTCCGCCGGATCGCCGGCGCCGACCGCGAGGCCGCCCGAGCCGCCTGGAGCGCGGCGCTCGCCGGAGTCGACGAGCCCACCCGGCTCGTCGAGGCCCCCGCGCCCGCCGGACCCGTCGAACCCGCCCAGATCCGCGTCGAGTTGACCGAGCGGGTCACCTCCCGGCTCGCCGCCCGCGCCCGCGAACGCGGAGTCACCCTCGGCACGCTCGTCCAAGGTGCCTGGGGCCTGCTCGTCGGCCGGATGACGGGCCGCGAGGACGTGCTGTTCGGCACCACCGTGGCCGGACGCGACGCCGCGGTCGACGGCATCGAGTCGATGATCGGCCTGTTCATCAACACCCTTCCCACCCGGCTGCGTTGGGCTCCGGGCGACACCCTGGGCGCGCTCCTCGACCGGCTCCAGGACGAGCAGAGCGCCCTTCTCGACCACCAGCACCTCGGCCTCGCCGACATCCAGCGCGCCACCGGACACGCGGGCGACGGTGAACTCTTCGACACCCTCGTCGTGTTCGAGAACTACCCCGGCGGCGAGGGTGCCCCCGGCATCACCGACCCGACCGGCACGATCACGGTCGCGGGCCACGCCTTCCACGATGCCGTGCACTACCCGCTGGCCCTCATCGTCAAGCCCGGCCGCCGCCTCGACCTGCGCCTCAAGCACCACGCCCGCCGCCTCGACGCCGACGCCGTACAGTCCCTCGCCGACCGGCTCACCCTCATCCTGCACGCGCTGGCGGACGACCCCGGGGCCCGGATTGCCGACCTCGACCTGCTGACCCCGGACGAGTCGGCCACGGCCCACCCGGCGGGCGAGACCCGGCCGGTTCCGGCCACGACGCTCGCCGCCGCGTTCGCCGCGCAGGTCGCCCGTACACCGGACGCGCCGGCTGTCGTCTTCGACGGCACGGCCCTGACCTACGCCGAACTGGACGCTCGGGCCGAGGAGTTGGCCGCTCGGCTGCGGGCCAAGGGTGCGAGCCGGGAGCGGTTCGTCGCCGTCGCCGTACCCCGCTCGGCGGAGCTGATGGTGGCGCTCCTGGGTGTCCTGAAGTCGGGGGCCGCGTATCTGCCGCTCGACCTGGACTACCCGGCGGAGCGGCTCGCGTACATGCTGGCCGACTCGGGGGCGACGACGGTCGTCACGACGGAACGGGACGCGCACCGGCTGCCCTCGGTCGAAGGCCTGGATGTGCTGCGCGTGGACGCGGAGGGCGAAGAGGCCCTGTTCGGCGGAGCGCCGGACCTTGCCCGCCCCGACGACCCCGCCTACCTCATCTACACCTCCGGCTCCACCGGCCGCCCCAAGGGCGTCGTCGTCACCCACCGCGCCATCGGCAACCGGCTGGCCTGGATGCAGGACGAGTACCAACTCACCGGTGACGACCGGGTGTTGCAGAAGACACCGTCCAGCTTCGACGTGAGCGTGTGGGAGTTCTTCTGGGCGCTGTGCGAGGGCGCCGCCGTCGTCCTCGCCGCCCCCGACGGACACCGCGACCCCGCCTATCTGGCCCGCCTCATCCGGGCCGAGGGCGTCACGACGATGCACTTCGTGCCGTCGATGCTGGAGGCGTTCCTCGCCTCCGACGAGGTCACCGCCGACCCCGCGTGGGCGGGCAGCCTGCGCCGCGTGTTCAGCAGCGGCGAGGCCCTGTCCGGGTCCGCCGCCCACCGCTGGCGCGAGCTGACCGGCGTCCCGCTGCACAACCTCTACGGCCCCACCGAGGCCGCCGTCGATGTGACGTACCACGCCTACGACGGCACGCCCGACACCACCGTGCCCATCGGCCGACCCGTGTGGAACACCGGCCTGCGCGTGCTCGATTCGTGCCTGCGCCCGGTCCCCGACGGTGTGCCCGGCGAGCTGTACCTCACCGGCGTCCAACTGGCCCGCGGCTACCACCGACGCCCCGCGCTCACCGCCGACCGCTTCGTCGCCGACCCGTACGCCACCGAGCCCGGCGCCCGCATGTACCGCACCGGCGACCTGGTACGCCGCCGCCCCGACGGCACGATCGACTACCTCGGCCGCACCGACCGCCAGGTCAAGCTCCGCGGCAACCGGGTCGAACTCGGCGAGATCGAGGCCGAGTTGACCCGCCTCCCGGACGTGGCCCGGGGCGCGGTCGTCATCCGCGACCAGCGACTCGTCGCCTACGCCGTCCCGGTCGCCGGAGCAACCGTGGACCCGGCCGAGCTGCGCACCGCCCTCGCGGACGCGCTGCCCGCGCCCCTGGTCCCGGAGGCGTACGTCGTCCTCGCCGACCTCCCGCTCACCCCGAGCGGCAAGCTGGACCAGGCCGCGCTGCCCGCCCCCGAGGCCGAGCGTGCCGAACGCCGGTCACCCGCAGGGCCGTTGGAGTGGCAGCTCACCGAGATCTTCGCGGCCGTCCTCGGCATCGAGGACGCGGGCCCCGACGACGACTTCTTCCGCCTCGGCGGCGACAGCATCAGCTCCATCGGCGTCGCCAGCCGGGCCCGCGCGGCCGGCCTGGACCTGAGCCCGCGCGACGTGTTCACGCACCGCACGCCCGCCGCCCTCGCGACGGCAGCCACCGCCACCACGGTCAACCTCGCCGCCCCCGCCGAGGCGTTCACCCTCACCGCCGCCGAACACGCCCGCGTCCGCGCCGTCGCCGCCCCGGAGACCGTCGCCGACGTCTGGCCGCTGGCCCCCCTCCAGGAGGGCCTGTTCTTCCACTCGGCGTACGACGAGGGCGCGTTGGACGTCTACACCGTCCACGAGACCTTCGACTTCGCGACCCGTCTCGACACCACCCGTCTGCGCGCCGCCGTCCGTACTCTCCTCGACCGCAACCCGGGCCTGCGCGCGGGCTTCACCAGCGACGGTCTCGACCAGCCGGTGCAGTTCATCGTCGAGGACCCGGAGATCCCCCTCGAAGAGGTCGACCTCTCGCTCCTCCCGGCCGCCGAACAGGACGTACTCCTCCAGGAGTTGACGGACGCCGAACGCAACCGCCGCTTCGACCTCTCCGCACCCCCGCTCTTCCGGCTGCTCCTGCTCCGCCTCGGCGCGGAGCGCGGCGACCGCCTCGTCATCGGCCGCCACCTGATCCTCTGGGACGGCTGGTCGGCGTGGCTGTTCCTCGACGAGCTGTTCGCCCTCTACGAGAGGGGCGGTGACGCGAACTCCCTCCCCGAGCCCGGCAGTTACCGCGACTACCTGACCTGGCTGGAGGAGCAGGACGACTCCGTCGCCACGGCCGCCTGGCGCACCGCGCTCGCCGGACTCGACGAGCCGACGCTGCTCGCCCCCACCGCGACCGACGGTCTCGAACCGGTCATCCCCGACCAGCTCGACGTACGCCTGCCCGCCGAACTCGGCGACCGACTGCGCGAGTTGGCCCCGGCCCACGGCCTGACCCTCAACACGATCCTCAACGCGGCCTGGGGACTCACCCTCGCCTCCGCGACCGGCCGCGCCGACGTCGTGTTCGGTACGACCGTCGCCGGCCGCCCGAGCGAGGTTCCGGACGTCGGCAACATCATCGGCCTGTTCCTCAACACCGTCCCGACCCGCATCGCTCTCGACCCCGCCGAGCCGGTCCTCGACCTGCTCGGCCGCATCCAGGGCGAACGCCTCGACCTCATGCCGTACGAGCACTTGAGCCTCGGCGTGCTCCAGGCCGAGACCGGGCACCGCAAGCTCTTCGACACGCTGTTCGTGCTGCGCAACAACGACACCGAGGAGCGGTTGGCGGACCTGAGGACCCGGCACGGCGCCACGGCCGTCGCCAACGTCGACGCCACCCACTACCCGGCCAACCTCGTCATCACCCCGGGCCGTGAGATCGGCGTCACCCTCACCCACCGCCCCGACCTCGTCCCGACCGGGAAAGCGCAGGCCCTCCTCGACCGCTTCGCGCTCCTCGTCGACCGCCTCACCGCCGACCTCACGGCACCGGTCGGCTCCCTCGACCCGCTCCTGCCCGCCGAACACGCGGCGCTACGGCGGGAGTCGGCGGCCAGCCGCGTCCCCGACCCCGAGGACACCATCGCCGACCTGCTGGCCGCGCAGGCGGAACGCACCCCGGACGAACGGGCCCTCGTCTTCGGCGAGCGCACCCTGACGTACGCCGAACTCGACGCGGCCGTCAACCGGATGGCCCGGCTGCTGATCGACCGGGGCGCGGGCCCCGAGAAGGTCGTCGCCCTCGCGCTGCCGCGCTCCCTCGACATGGTGGTCGCCCTCTTCGCGGTCCTGCGCACCGGAGCGGCCTACCTGCCACTGGAGTTGGACCACCCGGCCGACCGTCTCTCCCTGATGCTGGCCGACGCCCGCCCGCTCCTCCTGCTCAGCACCACGGCCGTATCGGCCACGCTGGACGGCGAGATGACCCGCGTCCTGCTCGATGACCCCGAGACCAAGAGGGAGTTGGCGGGTCAGCCGGACACTCCGGTGCGCCGCCGCTTCAGCCTCGAACACCCCGCCTACGTCATCTACACCTCCGGCTCCACCGGCCGCCCCAAGGGCGTCGTCACCCCCTACCGGGGCCTGACGAACATGCAGTTGAACCACCAGAAGGAGATCTTCGAGCCCGCCATCGCCTCGGCCGGCGGGCGACGGCTGCGCATCGCGCACACCGTGTCCTTCGCCTTCGACATGTCGTGGGAGGAGCTGCTCTGGCTGGTCGAGGGCCACGAAGTGCACGTCTGCGACGAGGAGTTGAGGCGTGATGCCGAGGCGCTGGTCGCCTACTGCGAACGCCACCGCGTCGACGTCGTCAACGTCACCCCCACCTACGCCCGACTCCTCATCGAACAGGGCCTGTTGGAGGGCCACGTCCCGCCGCTGGTCCTGCTCGGCGGCGAGGCCGTCCCCGAAACGGTGTGGACGGCGCTGCGCGACACCGAGGGGACGTACGGCTACAACCTGTACGGGCCGACCGAGTACACCATCAACACCCTCGGCGGCGGCACCCTCGACAGCGACACCCCCACCGTCGGCAAGCCCATCCGCGGCACCCGCGCCCACATCCTCGACGCCTGGCTGCGCCCGGTGCCCGAGGGCGTCCCCGGCGAGCTGTACATCGCCGGAATCGGCCTGGCCCGCGGCTACTTGGACCGGCCCTCGCTGACCGCCGAGCGCTTCGTCGCCGACCCGTTCGGTGAGCCCGGCGAGCGCATGTACCGCACCGGCGACCTGGTGCGCCGCAACGCCGACGGCAACCTCGACTTCCTCGGCCGCACCGACGACCAGGTCAAGATCCGCGGCTACCGCATCGAACCCGGCGAGATCGAAACCGCCCTCAGCCGCCACCCGTTGGTCGCCCAGGCCGCCGTCGTCGTCCGCGACGAACGCCTCGTCGGCTACGTCGTCCCCTCCGGTGCCGACTCCGCCGAACGCACCGCCGCCGAGGCCGCGCAGGTGGGGGAGTGGCAGGAGATCTACTCCGACGAGTACGAGGAGATCGGCACCGCCGTCTTCACCGAGCAGTACGACGGCTGGGACAGCTCCTACGACGGACAGCCCATCCCCTTCGAGGAGATGCACGAGTGGCGCGAGGCGACCCTCGCCCGCATCGGCTCCCTCAAGCCCCGCCGCATCCTCGAAATCGGCGTCGGCTCCGGCCTGTTGCTGTCCCGGCTCGCCCCCGACGCGGAGGCGTACTGGGCAACCGACTTCGCCGCGCCCGTCATCCGCAAGATCGGCGAGGAAGTACGGCGCGACCCAGCCCTCGCGTCCAAGGTCGAACTGCGCTGCCGCCCGGCCGAGGATCTGAGCGGTCTGCCGTTCGCCTACTTCGACACGATCGTCATCAACTCCGTCATCCAGTACTTCCCGAGCATCGACCACCTGACCGCCGTGCTGCACGGCGCGATGGAACTGCTCGCACCCGGCGGCGCCCTGTTCGTCGGCGACGTCCGCAACCTGCGGCTCGCCGGCACCTTCCACACGGAGATCCAGCGCACCCGGGGCACCGCCGAGGCGGACCTGGAGCGGGCGGTGGAACGCGGTCTGCGCCTGGAGAAGGAACTCCTCGTGGACCCCGACTACTTCACCACCCTCGGCTACGGCGTCGACCTGCGTACCAAGCGCGCCCACCACCACAACGAACTGTCCCGCCACCGCTACGACGTCGTCCTCTACGCCGATGACCCGGACGTACGCCTGGACAGCATCCCGTCCGTCGACTGGGCCACCGGCAACACCATCGGCGAACTCCTGCGCGGCGACTGGTCGTCGGCCGAGGCGATCGGTCAACTCCTCGCCGGCAACTGGTCCGCGACCGGCGTCGCCGGTGAACGCCCGCGCGGCGAACGGCCCGAGGCGCTCCGCTTCACCGGCATCCCCGACGGCCGTACGACCGAGACAGGCGTCGACCCCGAGCACCTGCACGAACTCGGCACGGCGGCCGGCTACCGGGTGTTGACTACCTGGTCGGGGGAGACGGGGACCTATGACGCCGTATTCCTGAAGTCGTCCGAACTACGCGTCACCGGCGGCCTGTTCCGTCCCGGCGGCGGCACCCACCCCTACGCCAACGACCCCACCGCAGCCCGCGAGGCGAGCGCGCTGGTTCGGCGGCTGCGCGAGGACCTGGGCCGTGAACTGCCCGACTACATGGTCCCGTCGGCCTTCGTCACCGTCGACGGCCTGCCCATGAACGCCAACGGCAAGCTCGACGTCCGCGCCCTGCCCGACGCCGAACCCGCCGTCGCCCTCGGCGGCGGACGCGGCCCGCGCACCCCGCAGGAAGAGGTGCTCTGCCGCCTGTTCGCCGAGGTGCTGGGACTCCCCGAGGTCGGCGCCGAGGACAACTTCTTCGACCTGGGCGGCCATTCACTCCTCGCCACCCGGCTGGTCAGCCGCGCCCGCACCGAACTCGGCGCCGAACTCGCCATCCGCGACCTCTTCGAGGCCCCCACCCCGGCGCTGCTCGCGGGCCGCGCCGACCAGGCGAGCCCGGCCCGCCCGGCGGTGACCCCGGTCGCCGACCGGCCCGACCGCATCCCGCTCTCGGCCGCCCAGCGACGGCTGTTGCTCGTCGAGGAGATCACCGGCAGCGGTGTCGCCTACAACTTCCCGCTGGTCTTCCGACTGCGCGGCACCCTCGACACCGATGCCCTGACCGCCGCCCTGCGGGACGTCGCCGGACGCCACGAGGCGCTGCGGACGGTGTTCCCGACGCACGAGGGCGAGCCGTACCAGCGGGTCGTTCCGGTCGAGGACGCGAACCCCGCCTTCACGATCGTCGACTGCGCGGAGGGCGAACTGCCCGCGCTGATCGAGTCCGCCCAGCGCCGCCCCTTCGACCTGACCACCGAACTCCCCCTGCGCGGCGAGGTGTTCAGGCTCGGCGTGGACGAGCACGTGGTGGCCGTGGTCCTGCACCACATCACCACCGACGAGTGGTCCGACCGCCCCTTCCTCGCCGACCTAGACACCGCCTACGCGGCCCGTCGTGAAGGCCGTGCGCCCGAGTGGGCGCCGCTGCCGGTGCAGTACGCCGACTACACCCTCTGGCAGGACGACCTGCTCGCCCGCACCGGCGAGGCCCAACTCGCCCACTGGGCCGAAGCCTTGCGCGGTCTGCCCGACGAACTCGCCCTGCCCGCCGACCGACCGCGCCCCGCCGAACCGACCGGCCACGGCGGCAAGGTCCGCCTGGAACTGCCCACCGCCACCGGCCACGCCCTGCGCGACCTCTCGGGAGCCACCGGCACCAGCATGTTCATGCTGTTCCAGGCGGCTACCGCGGCACTCCTGAACCGCCTCGGCGCGGGCGAGGACATCCCGCTCGGCGCCCCCATCGCGGGCCGCACCGACGAGGCACTCGCCGACCTGGTGGGCTTCTTCGTCAACACGCTGGTGCTGCGCACCGACGTGTCCGGCGACGAGCTGACCTTCCGCGAACTCCTGGGCCGCGTACGGGAATCGTCCCTCGCCGCCTTCGAGTTCCAGGACCTGCCGTTCGACCGGGTCGTCGAGGCCCTCAACCCGCCCCGCGTGGCCGGCCGCAACCCGCTCTTCCAGGTCATGCTCGGCTACCACCACCGCCCCGACGGCGACCCGGACGTGCTCGGCCTCGCGACCGAGTGGTTCGACATGGACACCGGCATGGCCAAGTTCGACCTGCACTTCACCTTCGTCGACGAGACGGGCAGCGACCGGGTGGTCCTGCTCCTGGAGTACGCGACCGACCTCTTCGACCACGGCACCGCGGAACGCATCGCCGGCCGCATGGCACGCCTGCTGGACCACGCGGCGGCCGAACCCGACCGTGCGGTAAGGGAGTTCGACCTCCTGGCCGACGCCGAACGCGCCTTGGTCCTGGGGGAGTGGAACGCCACCGACCACCCCGTTCCGCCCACCACCCTCCCGGAACTCTTCCGCGCCCAGGCCGCCCGCACCCCCGACGCGACGGCTCTCGTCTTCGAGGGGCAGCGGCTGACGTACGCGGAGCTGGACGCCCAAGTCGAGCGCACGGCCGGGGTGTTGGCCGCACTCGGTGCGGGCCCCGAGCAGACCGTGGCCGTGGCCCTCCCGCGCTCACTCGAACTCGTCGTAGCCCTGCTCGCCGTACACCGAGCCGGTGCCGCCTACCTTCCGCTCGACCCGGACTACCCGGAGGAGCGCCTCGCCCTCATGGTCGAGGACGCCCGCCCGGTGCACGTAGTCCGCGACACCCTGCCGACCGGCCCCGAGGGCCGACTCCCCACGTCCTACGACCCGTCGAGCCCCGCGTACGTCATCTACACCTCCGGCTCCACCGGCCGCCCCAAGGGCGTCGTCGTCCCGCACGAGGGCATCGTCAACCGGCTGATGTGGATGCAGGACGCGTACGGTCTGACGGCCGCCGACCGGGTGCTCCAGAAGACGCCGTCCAGCTTCGACGTGTCGGTGTGGGAGTTCTTCTGGCCGCTGATCACCGGCGCCACCCTGGTCGTCGCCCGCCCCGAAGGCCACCGCGACCCGGCCTACTTGGCGGAGCTGATCCGCGAACAGGGTGTCACCACCGTCCACTTCGTGCCCTCCATGCTCCAACTCTTCCTGGAGGAGCCCTCCGCGGCCGACTGCACCGGCCTGCGCCGCGTGATGTGCAGCGGCGAGGCCCTGCCCGTCGCCCTCACCCACCGCTTCCACGACGTCCTGACCACCGCCGAACTCCACAACCTCTACGGCCCGACCGAGGCCTCGGTCGATGTGACGGCCGTGGTGATCGGCCCCGACGCGACGAGCGTGCCGATCGGCCGCCCGGTGTGGAACACCCGCACCTACGTCCTCGACGCCGGTCTGCGCCCCGTCCCGCCGGGCGTCCCGGGCGAGTTGTACCTCGCGGGCGTCCAGCTCGCCCGCGGCTACCTCGACCGGCCCGGCCTGACCGCCGAGCGGTTCGTCGCCGACCCGTACGGCACCCCGGGCACCCGCATGTACCGCACCGGCGACCTGGCCCGCTGGAACGCCGACGGCTCGATCGAGTACCTCGGCCGCACCGACGACCAGGTGAAGGTACGCGGCTTCCGCGTCGAACCCGGCGAGATCGAGGGCGCGTTGACCGCCCATCCCTCCGTCGCGCACGCCGTCGTCGTGGTCCGGGAACAGCGCCTGGTGGCGTACGTGGTCCCGGCCGGCGACGGCGGACCGGTGGCTGTGGAGGCGATCCGCGCCCACACATCCGCCGTCCTCCCCGCCCACATGGTCCCCGCCGCCTACGTCACCCTCGACGCGCTGCCCCTCACCC
>NZ_JBLTJC010000191.1:0-19435 GCF_048158785.1 Streptomyces colwelliae
GGTTCTTGCGGGTGGCCCGGTTCTCGTACGGCTCCGGGGTGATCAGTACGAAGCGGCCGCCGCGCAGCGCCTCGTAGAGGCGGGTGCCGCCGGCGAGGGTGGGGCGGAAACGGGATGTGCAAGCTCACCGACGACACCGAGATCCCCTGCATGCCCGGGTACAACCCGGCCGACCGCTGCTTCTACGAGCTCGCGGATCCCCAGCCGCCGTCCGGTCCGGGGCACACCGACATGAACGGGGCGGACACCTCGGGTCCCGGCGCCTTCTACGTGAGGGACTGCATCGTCAACGACGTCGGCGGCATCGTCTGGCTGACCACGCCGCCCGCCACTGTTCTCCCCGACCCCGAGGTGCTGGCGCGTCAGGCCCGGGACAAGATGACGCTGCTGGGCGCGAACATCGGCAGCTCGCCGGGTCCTGACGCCCCTGGTCTCGTCGGCATGCCCGTCTGGCTGTGGAATAACAAGAGCGACACCACCTGGGGTCCCAACAGCGCGACGGCTGCGGTTCCGGGGTTGTCGGTGACGGCCACGGCCCGTGTCACCAAGATCACCTACTCCATGGGAGACGGCGGCTCGGTCACCTGCACGACCGCGGGCACGAAGTACTCCAAGACCTTCGGGGACAAGACCTCGCCGGACTGCGGCTACCGCTACACCAAGGTCTCCGCCGGCCAGTCGGGCGGGAAGTTCACCATCACCGCGACCAGCTCCTGGGAAGTCACCTGGCAGGCGTCGAACGGTGCAAGCGGGACGCTGCCCGACGAGATCCGTACGTCCAACACCACAGCGCGCGTCGGCGAGCTGCAGGTTGTCAACTAGCGCAAGGAAGACCATCACAATGCCGCGAACCAAGCAGCCGACGGCACCGTCCGAGCCGGGCTCCGCGCCTGTGCTGCTGCCGATTACCAACGACGCCCCGCGCCGCCGACGACGTCCGGTGGTCGTCGGCGCCGGCCTGGCGCTGGCCGCTGTGGGCGCCCTGGTGTCGGTGTGGATGGTCAACGAGGCCGGCGACAAGGTCTCTGTCGTTGCCACCCGGCACCCCATTGCGGCGGGCGAGAACATCAAGGCGTCGGATCTGGTGGCCACCGAGATATCCCACGACACCCAGCTGCGCTCGCTGCCCGCTTCCCGCGCATCCGACATCATCGGCAAGCCGGCCGCAGCCGACCTGCCGAGCGGTGCGCTGGTCACTGAGGACTCCGTGAGCGCCGAATCCAGTGTGACCAAGGGCAAGTCCGTGGTGGGCATCCTCGCCAAGCCGGGCCAGTTGCCCATCCAGACGCTGCGCACCGGCGATGCGGTCACCATCGTCCACACCCCTCAGGACGGCAGCGCCTCAGCCTCCTCCACCAAGGCAGGTTCCACCCCGGACAGTCTTCCTGCCGTCGTGTCCCGCGTCGGCGCGCCCGACGCCAACGGCGCCGTGGTAGTCGACGTTGCCGCGGCCGAGGTGAACAGCACGTCGCTTGCTGCCTGGGCTGCCGGCGGCAACGTTGCCATCGTGCTGAAGGCGACGAACTGATGGCGGTCATCGCACTGGTGTCGGGAAAGTCAAGCGGTGTCACCTGCTCGGCACTCGCGCTCGCCCTCTCCTCACCGAAGCCTTCCTTGCTGGTCGAGGCCGACCCCGCCGGCGGCACGATCCGCGCCGGCTACCTCGGCGGAGAAGGCAACGCAGCCACCGGACTGCACCGGCTGGCGGCCGCAGACCGCCAGGGCACCCTCGCGCGGGAGTTCTCCCAGCACTTCGTCAGCCTGGACCGCGACAACACCGGCCAGCGGATGCTCCTGCCAGGACTGACGGACCCCACGCAGGCGGCATCACTTAGCCGCACTTGGGAACCCATCTCCCGGCTGCTCGGCGTGATGGACCAGACCGGCCACGACGTGATCGTCGACGCGGGCCGCATCCTCACCGAGTCCGAGACCCGGCTGTCGACCACCCGCTACCCGACGCCGCTGCTGCACCGCGCCGACGCCGTCCTCATGGTCGTCCGCACCACCCAGGCCTCGATCGCGGCTGCCGCGCCCGCCGTGCGGGTCCTGAGGGAGGAACTCGCGCACCACGGCACGGGCTCCGACGCACTCGGGCTGCTGCTGATCGAGGAGGGTTCCTTCAACTCGAGCCAGGTACAGCAGCACTTGATGGCACCGGTGGTCGGCATGCTCGCGTGGGACCCCGACAGCGCCGACGTCTTCACTCACGGGGCTTACAAGAAGATGCCGCGCACCCTTCTGCGGTCCGCGCGCACAGCCCACCAAACGATCAATGAGCTGGTGACCAAGCGGCGCGTGCAGCTGCAACCGGCCGGAATGCAGGCGGTCACCGGGAGGGCATCATGACCGACACCAGGCCGGAGACCACGGCCCACGACTACACCGCCCTCTTCGCCCAGGCGCTCCAGGAGAGCACCACGCAGGACGCGCCGGTTCTCCGGCCCGTGCCCGCGCAGGCGTCTCCGGCCGGCCTCCCTCAGGGCCTCGTCCGGGTTCCCGACACCGCGGTCCCGGCCGCGCTCCCGGTCGGTCACGAGGTTCTCGCCGAGCTGCGTTCACAGGCCAGCATGAAGATCGGCGAGGCCGCCGGTGCCGACGCGTCCATGACCGAGCAGGACCGCCGGCAGCGCGGACAGTCGATCATCAGGCAGGTCGTCTCGGAATGGGCGACGAAGTACGCGGCCAGCGGATCGGATCTGACGCCCCAGCAGGAGCGTGCAGTACGCGAGGCGGTCTTCGACGAGTTGTTCCGCGCCGGCCGTCTCCAGCCTCTCCTGGACGACCCGCACGTCGAGAACATCATCATCTACGGCGACAAGGTGCGCGTCGACTACGCCGACCGTCCGACACGCACCTGGGACCCGATCGCGAAGACCGACCGCGACCTGATCAACCTCATCAACCACCTGGCGCGCATGCAGGGTCAGGGCGAGCGGGCGCTGACGCCGGCCACGCCGAACCTGAACCTCCGTCTGGCCGACGGATCGCGTCTGGCGGCGTCTGCGTACGTCACGCCGCGGCCGAGCATCGTCATCCGCCGCCACCGCACCCGCGGCCAGGGCCTGAACGACATGGTGCGCTGGGGCACGATCGACGCCTCGCTCGCGCACTTCCTGACCGCCGCGGTCAAGGGCCGCAAGAACATCATCGTGGTCGGCTCCCAGGGCGTGGGAAAAACGTCCCTGCTGCGCGCCATGGCCCGGGAAATCCCGAGCACCGAGCGCGTGGGCACGCTGGAGTCGGAGTACGAGCTCCATCTCCACGAGGACCCCGAGGGTCCAGAGGTCGTCGCCTACGAAGGGCGCGAGTCCAACGGTGAGCGCGGGGCCGACGGCAAGCTCCAGGGCGAGCTGTCCCTGTCCGACCTCTTCCCGCAGCTCCTGCGTATGTCGCTGCGGCGCGTGATCGTCGGCGAGGTCCGCTCCAAAGAGGTCGTGCCGATGCTGCACGCGATGAACGAGGGCGAGGGCGGGTCGATGGCCACCCTGCACGCCCGCAGCCCCCAGCTGTCGATCGAGCGCCTGGCCACCTTGTGTCTGGAGGCCGGCATCGGAATGACCGAAGCGCTGGCCTACCGGCTCATCGCCCAAGCCGTCGACTTCGTCGTCTACGTACGGCTGGTCGACGAGACCGAGCTCGTCGACCAGCGCGGCAAGCCGGGACGTAAGCACCGATTCGTCAGCCACGTCATGGAGATCACCGGCATCGGCGAGGGCGGTCGCCCCTCCCACCAGATGGTCTTCGCTCCCCGCGAGCAGGACGGGCGCCGGGAGCCGAGGGCCGTGCCCCACGGGAACATCTCCCAAAGCAACCTGGAAGACCTCGTCCGGGCCGGGCTGGACCGCACCGTCATGCAGCGACCGTGGGGCAGCTGGGGCGCGCCGCTGGAATCGGTGATGCCGCTGTGACGCTCACCCTCAACTCCCTGCTCGCCGCGCTCGGCGGTCTCGCCGCCGTCGGCGGACTCGCTCTGGCGGTCGCCGGCGGCGTCGGCTGGGCACCGTCGACGACGGTGCGCCGCCGCAGCCGCCTTGAGCGCAAGATCCGGGCCGTTTTCGTCAAGGACGCCCGTACGCCGACCTCCTGGTGGGCCCGGGGCCAGACACGCCTGGCCGGCTCTGCCGTGGCGGGCCTCGGCGTGTGGCTGTTCACCGGCTGGCTGATGGGCGGCCTGGTCACCGTCGCCGTCGTCATCGGCCTGCCCTGGCTGCTGAACACCTCCGGCTCCGGCAAGTCGCAGATCGACAAGCTGGAGGCGATCGAGGAATGGGTGCGGCGCATGTCCGACATCCACACCGTCGGCGTCAGTCTGGAGGCCACTATCCAGCGCAGCCTGGAGACCGTCCCGGGCGCCATCCGGGAGGAGGTCCGCCTCCTCGTCTCACGCCAGCAGGCCGGATGGGTGCCCCAGGACGCCTACCGGGCCTTCGCCGACGAGCTGAACGACGCAATGGTCGACGAGGTCGCCGCTCTGCTGATCCTGCACGTCGAGGACCGAGGCAGCGGGCTGAGCAAGGCTCTTCGTGAACTTGCCGAAGCCCTCCAGCATGAAGTGCTCTCACGGCGTGAGGTCGAGGCCGACCGGCAAAAGCCCCGCACCAACGACCGCTGGGTGACCATCTTCTGCCTGGCGATCTTCGGAGTCACCGCGTTCTCCGGCGCCTACGTCGAGCCCTACGACACCTTTGCCGGGCATCTCGTCCTGGCCTTCGTCGCCGTCGCCTTCGTCCTGGTCAAGATCTGGATGCGACGCATGGCGATCCTCGAACCCGCGCCCCGGTTCCTGTCGCCGGCCGACCGCTCCGGCGGCCAGATCGCCAAGGAGACGCCGTGATCTTCTCCCCCTATGCCATCGTCGGCGGCGCCGTCACCGGCCTCGGCCTGGTCATCGCCGCCCGCGGCATCCTGCCCGGTCGGCCCGACCTCGGCGACGTTCTGTCCCGCATGGATGCCACCCGGCTCGAGAACCTCGACCGCAACCGAGACAGCCAGCCCAACTCCCTCATGGAGAAGGCCGGTGCCTTCCTGCTGCGCACCGTCGGCGAAGGCACCCTGCGCCTGCCCCGCCAGCAGCTGGAGCTCGTCGGCCGGTCCCCCGCCGCGCACCTCGGGCGCAAGATCGGCCTCGCGCTGTACGGACTGCTGCTGCCTGTGCTGGCGGTGGGCCTGGCCAACCTGGCCGGCTACCCCTTCCCCGTGGCAATCCCGGCGATGGCGGGCCTCGGCCTCGCGATCGTCTTCTGGCTCCTGCCGGACCTGCAGCTCAAGCAGCAGGCCGTGGAAGCCAAGGACGACTTCCGGTACGCCGTCAAGGCATACCTGCGGCTCGTCCAGCTCGAACGCGCCGCTGACGCCGCCCCCACCCAGGCCCTGAAACGGGCCGCAGACGTCGGCGAAGGCTGGGTCTTCGCGAAGATCCGGGACACCATCACCCGCGCTGAGCTCGAAGGCATCAGCCCGTGGGAGGGCCTCAAGCGGCTCTCGCTCGAACTCGACGTCCCTGAACTCGGAGCGCCGGCCGACATCATCGCGATCGCCGGTGAGGAAGGCGCGGCCGTCGGCGACACCCTCGGCGCGCAGGCCAAGTCGCTCTCCGGCGCCCTGGTCACCACGGCGAAGGCCCAGGCCAACATGGCCTCCGAAAAAATGGTGATGCCTGTCGCGATGCTCGTCCTGATCATGACCGTATACATCGGCTATCCCGCGATCGCGCGGATCATGGCCAGCTAACTCCCTAAAGAGACAAGGAAATCCACGATGGGCAACGACCCCAACCTCATCTTCCTGAAGACCTTCTTCAGCGCCCGGATCGAGCGGCTGCGCAACGTCCGCGACGACCGAGGCTCAATCTCGATCGAGACGATGATGATCGTCGCGGGCCTCGTCGTCGTCGCCGCGATCGCCGCCGGCGTCATCCTCACCAAGGTCAACGAGAAGTCGAAAGAGATCAAGTGATCCGACTTCGCCGGGCTCTTCGCCGTTGGTCCCGCGCGCTCGCCGAGCGCGACGCGCGGGACCGCGGAGCCGTGTCCCTGGAGATGCTCATCGTCTTCCCAGCCGTACTGCTGATCATCCTGACGGTCGTGCACGTCGGCCTGTGGTGGCACGCGCGCAACGTGGCGATGTCCGCCGCACAGCTGGGGGTTGAGTCCGCCCGCGTACGAGGAGCGTCTGCAGGGACCGGCACTGCCGAGGCCCGGGAGTTCCTCTCCAGGGCCGGCGGCACCATCTCCGGCACGTCGGTAAGCGGGAGCAAGGGAGCGACGGTGACCATCCGTGTCACCGGCTACGTCGACACGATGATCCCCGGCCTGAAGCTGAGGATCGACCAGCATGCCGACGCGGCCGCCGAGCGCATCACGGAGGCCCGGTGAGCATCGCCGAAAGACTCCGCGACGACCGCGGCGCCCTGTCGCTGGAAGCGGTCATCCTGTTTCCCGTCCTCATTCTGGTGCTGCTGCTGGTCATCGCGTTCGGCCGGATCGGGTCCGCCGGCAACGCCGTCGACACCGCGGCTCGCAACGCAGCGCGCGCAGCCTCACTGGAACGCACCGGCGGTGCCGCCAGCTCCGCCGGATCGCAAATGGCGCGCAGCGTGCTGGACCAGCAAGGACTGCAGTGCACGTCCACCTCCATATCCGTCTCTACCGGCGGGTTCTCCGCGCAGATCGGTGAGCCCGCCTCGACCACCGCCACGGTGACCTGCGTGGTGCGGCTCTCGGATATCGGATTGCCCGGACTGCCCGGATCCAAGACTCTGACCAGCAGCTTTACCTCGTCAATCGACTCCTACCGCCAGCGCGGCTGACAGGACCACCGCATGCCACCCGCCCGCTTCGCCCTCACCCACCGGATCCGTCGCGCCCTGCGCAATGACCGGGGCGCGATGAGCGTGTTCGCCCTCGTGACCATCGTGGCGCTCTTCGCCGTGGCCGCGCTCGTCTACGACGGCGCCGGCAAACTGCGAGCGCTCACCCACGCCGAGGGCGTTGCCGCCGAGGCAGCGCGAGCCGGTGGCCAGGCCGTCGATGCGAGCAAGGCGATCTCCGGCGACGGCATCACCGTCGACCGCAACGCGGCCGTCGCCGCGGCACGGACCTACCTCAGCCACGCAGGGGTCAGCGGCACGGTGAGCGTGAGCGAGGACGGCGGATCCCTGGAGGTGACCGTGACCGAGTCGTACAGCGCCGTGTTCCTCGCCGGTGCCAGCGGGTCCGTCACCGGCCACGGCAGCGCCAACCTCGTCTACAAGGGGTGACGATCATGAGAAACCGCAGTACCGCCGCCACCCTGGTCCGTGCGCTCGTCGCCCTGGTGGCCCTGGTCGCGCTCCTGGTGGGCGTGCCCGCCGTTCTGCTCGGCATCGGAGTCCTGCCCGACCACGTCCCCGGCTTCGACGAGATCACCGCCGCGCTCACCAGTCCCGACTCCGGCCAGCTGTTCCTGGGCGCCATCACCCTCATCGGCTGGTACGGCTGGCTCAGTTTCGTGGCTTCGGTCGTCCTGGAGACGGGCGCCGCGCTGCGCCACGTCCGGGCTCCCCAGATCCGCCTGCTGGGCGGATCCCAGCAGCTTGCTGGCGTGCTCGTCGGCGGCATCCTCGTCCTGCTGCCGGCGGGCACCGCGATGGCAACTCCCGCCAGCGCCGCCCCCGCCAACGTGGCCACGGCCAGCGTCACCGCCGACGCCCACTCCACAACGGCCACCGCAACCAAGGCTGCGTCCTCTTCTTCCGCGGCCTGGGACGGCCCCGTCCACCACGTCCAGGACGGCGACACGCTCTGGGACATCGCGGAGAAGCGCCTGGGTGCCGGAATCGAGTGGCACCGGATCGTCGACGCCAACGAAGGCGTACGCCAGGCAGACGGCTCCCTCGTCACCGCCGACACCACCGTCCTGCAGCCCGGCTGGACCCTGCGCCTTCCCGCCGACGCCGCACCCGCCGCCGATCACGGCGGAGCCCGTCCGCAGACCGCCGGCTCCAAGGCCGCGGCCGAGACCCACACCGTCCGCGCCGGCGAAACGCTGACCGGCATCGCCGAGGACGAGCTCGGCGACGCCGACGACTATCCCCGGATCGTCGAAGCGAACAAGGGCGTGAAGCAGGCCGATGGGCGCACCCTCGGCGACCCCGACGAGATCTACCCCGGCTGGAAACTGCAGATCCCCGCCGCGGCCGGCAGCGACCAAAGCGACTCAAAGCCGCACGAGGCCCAGCCGCCGCGCGAGCAGCCCACCGACCAGGGCAAGGACCAGGGCAAGGCCGAAGACCAACCTGGCTCTGACCAGACGCAGCCGCCCGCCCAGGACAAGCCGGGCCCGGGCGCCGAGAACGGGGAGAAGGGCGGAACTGCCCAGACCCCCGGCCCGGGCACGGACAAGGACGCCCAGGACGGTGAGCAGCCGACCGCCCGGCCGGAGACCCCCACCCAGCAGCCCTCCGTGCACACTCCCGCGCCGGATCGCGAACAGCACGGCACGCCCACCCAGGCACCCCAGGCCCACGACACCGCGGACGGCTCCGACAGCGGGGACCAGAGCGTGCAGACGATCGCCGCGGCGGGAAGCATCCTGGCCGCGGCCGTCCTCGCGGTCATCGCGACCCGTCGCGCGCGCCAGCAGCGCCGCCGGCGCCCCAAGCGGCGCATCCCCATGCCCTCCGGTGCCACCGCGGACTTCGAAAAGCAGCTCCGCGTCGCGTCCGACATCACCGGCACCGAGCTCGCCGACCGCGCCCTGCGCACCCTGGCTGCCAACTGCCGCCAAGCCGGCCGGCCCCTGCCGGAAGTCGAAGCGATGCGCATCACCGCGCGCGGAGTCGAGCTCCACCTGGCCGCCGCCACCCCGCCGCTGGAACCGTTCTCCGAGCACGAGGACAACCCGACCGTGTGGTCGTGCCCCACCCGGGGCGCGAACCTCCTCGACGAAGACGAGGCCGCCGACATCACCGCGCCCTACCCGGCCCTGGTGAGCCTCGGCGAGACCGAGGACGGCGACGCGGTCCTGGTCAACCTGGAGAGCATCGGCCTGCTGCGCCTGGCCGGCAGTCCGGCCGACGTCCGCGCGGTCATGCTCGCCCTCGCCGTTGAACTCGCCTCCTCCAAGCTGGCGCCCGACACGCAGATCGTCCTCGCCGGCGCCGGCAGCGACCTGCACCACCTCTACCCCGACCAGATCGAGCACCACGCAGACCTCGGCCCGGCCGCCACCGAACTCCAGGCGCACGACGCCTTCCAGCGCCAGGCCCTCACCGACGGCGGCCACGACCACCTGCGGGCCGCCCGGCTCGGCGAGGACGGCGGCGACACCTGGATCCCCCGCATCCTCATCGCCACCGCCCCGCCCACCGGCCCGGCCGTCGCCGAGCTCGAGGACCTCCTCGCCTCCCGGCCCCGCACCTCGGTCGCGGTCGTCACCGCCGCGGGCGGCGAACTCGACCTGCCCGGCGCCTGGACGCTGCCCGCCCAGCCCGGCACCACCGTCGAACTGCCCGACCTGAACCTCGCGGTCAAGCTCCAGCACCTGGACGACGACTCCTACGACCGGCTCGTCCAGTTGATCGCCACCTCCAGCCGCACCGACGACGTCCCCCCGCCGGCGTGGACGGGGCACACCGGATTGGCCGACACCAACGGCCCCCGCCCCACCGTTCCGGTCAGCGAGGACTCCGCGCTCGCTCCGGAGACCACCGCCGCCCCTGCAATGACCACCACGGTCGCCACGCAGGGCAGCGGCCTGGCGACCGCTCTGCCGGCCTTCACCGCCTTCTCCCCCGCCCTGATCGACGACGACGCCCAGAGCGGAAACGGCGACAGCTGGGAGGAAGAGGAGGACGGCAGCGCCCTGTCCCCCGCAGTCGCGGGCTCCCCCGCCCCCGACGACCAGCCCGACGAGCACACCGACAGCAACGCCGCCGGTGAGCCCACCGACTGGGAGGACGGCGAGCCTGCTGAGGACGGCGACCCCGAGGAAGCGTCCGCGCTGGGTGCCGAGGTGTGGGACACCGCCGAGCCGGAGCAGGACTTCGAAAAGGTCCTCGACGAAGTACTCGGCGAGCAGGAGGACGACTCCCCGGCGCCGCCCGACGAGGAGGAAGCCGACTCCGGACTGTCCGCCGCCGCGCTCGGCGACGGCCGGGACGAGGAGGAGCCGCAGGAAGCGGACTCAGCCCTGGCCGACGACGAGGACGAGTCCGGCCTGACCGCGGCCGCGCTCGGTGAGACCACGACAGCCGCGACAGCGACCGAAGCACGGATCATCCCCCGCCCCAGCGCCGCGACCTCCACCGTCCTGGCCGCGCTGGCCACCCCGCCGGCCGAGCCCGCAGGCCCCCAGGTCCAGGTCCTCGGCCCGGTGAAACTGGCCGGCGCGCAGGGCCGGGTGGGCAGCAACCGGCACAACCACCTTCTGGAGATCGCCGCCTGGCTCGTGCTGCACCCGGGCCTGGGCCGCCAGGACCTCGACAACGCGATCTGGCCCGGGCTGCGAAAGACCTCCAGCACCCGCAACACCGCGATCTCGCGGCTGCGTTCCTGGCTCGGCCCCAACCCCCACCTTCCCGCCGACGACCCCCGGGGCGCCTACCTTCCCGCGGTCACCGAAGGCGTCTACCGGCTCGGCCCCGCCGTCACCTCGGACTGGGACCGCTTCAAGGAGCTGTACCAGCAGGGCATGCACCACGACGGGCAGGACGCCGACGTCGCCCTCGCCCACGCCCTGGCCCTCGTACGCGGCCGCCCCTTCGCGGATGTCGACCCCTCCAAGTACTGCTGGGCGGAAGCCGACATCCAGGAGATGATCAGCGCGATCGTCGACGTCGCCCACGAACTCGCTGAACGCCGCCGCCAGATCCGCGACTACCGGGCGGCAGCCCAGGCCGTCACCAAGGGCATGCTCGTCGACTCCCAGAGCGAGCTGCTCTACCGGGACCTCTTCACGATCTGCCACGAGATGGGCGACCGGGAGGGCCTGGAGCGCGCCGCCGCCCAGTTGGCCCGAATCAACGCCGAGGAAGGCGTCGACTCCTCGCCCGAGACCGTGGGCCTGCTGCGCACGCTCCTCAAGGGCGAGAGGATCCAGCCCACTTTGGGGTCCGCGGCCTCATGACGCGTCTCAGATTCACCGACCTCCGGTGTCACACCGCACCGCTCGATCACACCTGTAGAGAGCGAGGGGCCCTTTCGGCCGTCCGTCCGACGAAGGAGACCGCGCACATGAGCCGCCGCCGGCAGAACGCCGCCGTCCCGCCCGCCGGGCCCACCACCGCGGCGGGCCACACCAGGGAAGGAGGACAGCGATGACCACCGTCCAGTGGGCGCTGCCCGCCGGCCTCGCCGTGGCCGGAATCGGCGCCGCGGCCACCGTCGCCATGGTGTTCGGCAACCGACGCAGAGCCGCCGAGCAGAACGCCACCGCCGAGGAGCGCACCCAGCTCGCCCTCCAGCGCCGCAACGCCTGGCAGCGCCGCCTCGCCGTGATCGCGCTCGGCGTCGGCTGCCTGATGATGTTCGTCCTCGCCGGCATCGCCGCCTGGCTTTCCTTCGGGGCGCAGCGCGAGTACGCCCACGCCCACAACGGCGGCGACTGGGACGCCGCGACAGGGTTCGCGCTGCTCCTGGACGCCGGCGCCCTCAGCCTCAGCCTGATCCGCTTCTTCGAGGCTCTGACCCTGCGCTCCAGCGCGATCACGCGGATCCTGCTGCTCGGGTTCGTCTCCGCGTCAGCGGCGATGAACCTCCTCCACGCCCCCGAGGCGGGCGCCGGTTCCGCCTTCCTCGCGATGGTCCCCCCGCTGGTGTACGCGGTGCTGCTCGAGATGCTGCTCTTCAAGATCGAGCAAGTGATCATGGGACGGCAGAAGCGTCGCAAGGCCGACCGCGACCGCAACTACAGCCTGCTGCTGTGGCTGCCCTGGCCGATCGGCGCGCCGGTGAAGATGTGGAAGGCGTGGCGGGCCGAGCTCCTGGCGACCGTCGACAACGTCCGCGTGATCGGCTCCCAGCGCCCCCTCCCGTCGGCGGCTGCGCCCGCCACGGCAGAGGTGACCGTGGAGCGGGCCGAGACCGCCGCGCCCCCGGCCGTCACCACGGCGCCCATGAACGCCCTGACCGCCGGTCCCGTGCAGCCTGCCGCCCAGAAGGCCGAGGAGCCTGCGCCCACAGCGGTGGCCGCGACGGCACCGCCGGCGGCCGCGGCCATCGAACCCGGTGCCGTACCGCACGAACCCGCACCGGCGGCACCGGCGACCGCGGCCCCGGCGCCCGCCGCAGTGCCTGAGCCGCGCCCGGCCCCCGAGCCGGCGGCAGCTCCTACAGCAGCGGCGGCACCCGAACCGGAGCCGGAGCCGGTGGCGGAGCCTGCAGCTGCGGCCATGACCGAACCGGAGCCGGAGCCCGAGGGCATGGGTTCTGCGCCGGAATCCGGCGACCTCGCCGCGAAGCGTGCGCCCGAAGGCCAGCCGGGCGAGGCTGAGCCGGGGTCGCGGGAGGGCGCGGCAGACCCTGTCGAGGCTTCCAAGGTGGGCGAGCCCGCGAAGCAGGCTGACGAGGACGAGCTGCTGCCTGGCGACGAGAATGCGGACCTGGACCAGGACGAGCCGGACCCGGAGCACGACACCCCGCCGGACGAGGACGCAGAGAAGGATGCACGAGAGCGGGTGAGTATCGAGATCGACCTGTCGGTGCTGCCGCCGAACCTGTCCCAGCGCCAGCGGGCCGAGCGCATCTATGTCGCCCACCAGGCCGCGGGTGTGGCTTTGACACAAGCCGACTTGGGCAAGTGGGCCGGCTACAAGAACCCGAACTCGGGCGGCAACGAGTACCGCCGGCTGGAGAGGACGCACGGACCCATCCTGGTCCGCGAGGGTGCCACCCACGTCGACCTGAACTGGTCCCGCCACCAGCAGCAGGCTGACTCCGGTCACGCAGTGGCGGCCTGACCCCTGCGGTTACGACCTCCCCGGCCGGTGGCCCTGGCCGGGGAGATTGCTGTGTCGGACCGTGCGGGTAACCTCAGGGCGACACCAGACCGGGGACAGAGGGGGCGGCCGGTGAGCAGCCACTGGCATCGGGCCATCGCCGAGTTGAGCGCCCAGGGTGACGCCGCCCGAGCAGCCGCCCAGCGCGTGGACGACGCTCCGAGCACAGAGCGGACGACCGCCGTCGCGATCTCCTATGCGGCCGAGACCGACTATCTCCGCAGCGCAGGCATGCTGCTGCGTGCCCACCTGAGCGACCGGCGTCCGCCCCGGCGGCTACCGGTCGCCCTCATCTGGCCGTACTTCCGCGATGCGTGGAAGGCCCGGACGGTGGACCGGCTCGGCGGAGTGTGGCGGGCCATTCCCCGGGACGCCGCACTGGAGAAGATGCGCAGCGCCCCGACCGATCCTCTCCTCACCGCGGTCCTCGAGCAGGCCGAGGCCCTGCAGGCCAGCCTTCATGGCGAGCGGCAGGTGGACCGGCTGTACGAGTCCTTCATCCCCGAGCGGACGGGCCATGCAGTGGCCGATCTGGTCGGCGGTGGGGGCCGGTCGGCGCCCACGCTTCCCGGTTTCCCCGACCCGGGTCACCCGATCAACCGTGCCTTCCCCCAGGGCAGCGGAACGCGCATCCAGCCCGGTCGTGAGGCTGAGTTCACCCGGTTGTCGAGCGACCGGTTCGCGGTGCACACCCGAGCCGTTGCCCTCGGGGACGCAGTCCTTGCACTCCTCGTCGAGCACCGGGCCGCAGGCGTCCCACCGCAGCCGGGGCGGCTGCGCGGCGCCGGGCGCTGGGTGGGACGCGAGCGGCAGCTGGTGCCAGACCGGGCGAAGTGGCCGGCGAAGCTGAACGTCTACCAGGGTGTGACCCTGGCCGGACTGGGCTGGCTGGTGCTCGCATGCACGGGGTTGCCGCTGACCTTCGGGAAGGAGGCCGACCTGCTGTCCCACGCCCTGTTGCTGTTCATGGCAGCTGGCCTCATCGCCTGCACGGGCATCGGGCTCGTCATCCGGTACGGACCGAAACTGATCAAGGGGCCCGGCTTCGGCGCAGCGGTGCCCGGCATCGCAGCGGGCCTGATCGCCCTCGTCGTGTGGCAGGGGCAGGGGCCCGTCGCGAGCTACTACTTCGCCGGCCCGTACGAACGCTACGAGCGGGAGTACGCGAACGGCTGCCTCGCGGCCTCCCCCTACCGGCACGATGCAGTCCAGGCCACGGCGGACGGCGGCGTACTCGTCGTCACCCCCATCAGCGGAGAGACGACGCTGCGCCTGGGGCCGGCCGAGGACGGCGGCACCCACCCGCTTGGGCCGCTGGACCAGGCAACCCGTGAGGTCCTCGACCGGTACGGGTGCTGAGACCGGACCTTGTCTGCGGCCCTGAGGTGGGGACTCGGAGCCGGAGTCACCCGAAGGTCGATGCCGCCCCTGCGATGCCGGGACCGTAGCGACGGCGCGCCCTGTCGAGGGCAGCCTCAAGGCGGAGAAGTTTCTCGTCGCGATCGTCGAGCGTGAGCTGGTGGACGGCGTACTCGGCGGGGCGAAGGCGTTCCGCTCGTAGGGCGAGCGCGCGGACCCGGGCGCGTTGGAGACCGAGGCCGGCGAGGAGGTCGCGGGCGGCGGCCGCCAGGGCGGGGGTGTGGGCAGTCGGCTCGGTGAGGCTGCGGGTGCGGGTGGTCTGGGTGCGGTCGGCGTAGGTGACGGTGAGCGTGAGGGCCTGGGTGATCTCGCCGGCCGTGCGCAGCCGGGCGCCGAGCTCCTGGACCAGGCCGAGGACCGTGCGGTGGTGCCGGTCAGGGTCGAGCTCGTCGCCGTCGAACCGGTGTCCGGCGCTCATGGTCTTGGGGGCGGCGCCCGGGACGACGGGGCGCTCGTCGCGGCCGTGGGCGAAGTCGTGGGCTTGCCGGGCCGGTCCGGTGCCGAGGATTCGCTGGAGCGTGGTGAGCGGGGTGTCGGCGATGTCGCCGACGGTGGTGATGCCGTAGCGGGCGAGGGTGCGGGCCGTCTTGGGGCCGATGCCGGGCAGGGCCGCTGCTGGCTTCGGTCGGAGGAACGCAGCGATCTCGTACGGGTCGTCGACGACCACCGTGGCGGCGCCGGGCGGGGTGGCGTCCGCGGCCATCGCCGCGATACCGCGCGTGGGACCGGCGCCGGCCGAGCTCTGGACGCCGTGGAGCGCGAGCAGGCGCAGGCGGAGCACGGCGATGAGGCCTTCGACATCGCGGTCCCAGAAGGTGAGGGCGCCGGTGAGGTCGACGTATGCGGACCAGTCGGCGGGCAGCGGCTCGATGCGGGGGCTGATGCCGTCCAGCACGGTGAGCAGGTGTCCGTACAGCTCGTCGTTGCGCTCCACGGGATGGAAGTGGATCCGCAGAATCGCGCGCGGCCGCGGGTTCCTGGCAGGGGTCATCCGGCGCTCCCTTGGCTCTTGTGCCCGAAGCGGGTGAGGTCGGCTGATCGGCTTCCGGCGGGCTGAAGATCGCTCCAGGGGTGCATGAGAGCGCCCGCGGTGCCGACGGGGATCGCCCGCGACGGGCTGGCCTGTGCGGGGGTGGCCGCGGGGGCCTGGCCCAGGAGCTCAAGGACGGCTTGCGGCCCGTGGGTGGCGCGGGCGGCGGCGAGCTCGTCAAGATCCCAGGCCATCTCGCCGACGACGGTGCGCCGGGGTCCGCGGGCTTCAACGGTGCCGCGGACGAGGAGCAGGCCGTGGTGGAAGATCGTGTGCGCGCACCGTTCGTGAGAGTCCTCGAAGAAGGCGAGGTCGACGAGGCCGGAGCCGTCTTCGAGGGTGACGAAGATGATGCGCCTCCCGGACGCGATCGGCGGAGTCTGGGTGGATGCTCGGACGCCGGCGACAAGGACGCGCTGTCCGGGATGCATGGCGCGCAGGTGCTTGGCGTCGGTGGCGCCGATCTCGCGCAGCAGCCGGTGGTGGTCCTCCATCAGGTGCCGGGAGACGTCGATCTTCAGGACGCCGAGCTCCGCCTCCAGCCGCTCGCGGGCGGTCATCTCCCGCAGCCCGGACGGATCGGCGGCATCGAGCGGGGTGTCCAGCTGCAGCTGGCCGACGCCCGGCCGGCTGCGGGTCTGGCGGTGGAGCTCGGTCGCCTGCAGCAGCAGGTCCCGCCGCGACGACTCCCCCTTGAGCGGGTCGAGGGCGCCGATGCGGATGAGCCGCTCGACCGTCGGGAGCTTGGGGTGAGCACGGGCGTAGAGGTCCTGCAGGGAGGTGAAGGGCTGGCCCTCGGCGATTCTCGTGACCTCGTCGTCCGAGATGCCGTGCACGGAGGCGAGGGAGATCCGCACGCCCCAGCCGGATGCGGTCTGCTCGACCGTGTACTGCGGCTGTGAACGGTTGATGTCGACGGGCAGGACGGGAACGTCATGGCGGCGGGCGTCGGCGACGATCACCCGGGCCGGCCACATGCCCGGGTCGTGCTCGAGCAGCCCGGCGTAGAGCGCGGCGGGGTGATGGGCCTTGAGCCACGCGGACTGCAGCGCCGGTACGGCGAACGCCACCGCGTGGGCCCGGCAAAATCCGTATGCCCCGAACGACGAGACGATCTCCCAGACGTTGTCCAGCACGGTCGGGCTGTAGCCGCGGGCCCCGGCGAGCTGCCGGAACCAAGCCTCGACCCTCGCCAGGCGCTGCTCGTCGCTGAGGGCGCGGCGGGCTACTTCGGCCAGCGCGCGGTCGCAGCCGGTCATGACCGCCAGGATGTCGATGATTTGTTCGTGCCAGATCGTCACCCCGTACGTATCGCGCAGGACCGGTTCCAGGTCGGGGTGCGGGTAGACGGGTGCGGCGCCGTGGCGGGCGGCGATGAAGAGGGCGGGCATGCCGCCCTGGACCGGACCCGGGCGGAACAGGGAGATGTCCGCGATCACGTCCTGCGGGCCGCGGGGCTGGAGCCGGCCGACCAGATCTTGCTGGCCGGGCGACTCGAGCTGGAACATCCCGACCGTGTCGGAGTTCTGGATGAGCGCGAAAGCGAACCGGTCGTCGAGCGGGACGTGGTCGGCGTTGTCGAGGTCGATCGCCCGGCCGGTCGTGCGGCGGATCTCCTTCACCGCGTGAGCCATGGCGGACTGCATCCGGACCCCCAGGACGTCCAGCTTGAGCAGGCCCATGTCCTCGACGTCCTCTTTGTCCGCCTGGAGCATCGGGTACTCGCCGCCCGGCGTGGGCTGCACTGGCAGCCGGTCCAGGAGGCTCACGTTGGAGAGGATCACCCCGCACGGGTGCATGGCGATTCCGCGCGGCAGGGCGTCCAGTCCTTCGGCGAGCTCCCACAGCGGCCCGAACTGCTCCGCCTCAGCAGCGAGTTGCCGCAGCTCGGGGAGCTCGGTGAGGGCCGAGCGGATGTCGCAGGCGCGGATGTGCGGGAAGGACTTCGCGATCCGGTCCACGGTGTCCGGCGCCAGGCCGAGCGCGAGGCCGGCATCCCTGAGGGCGTGCCGGGCTCGGTAGGTCTCGGGCATGCCCGTGACCGCGACCCTCTGCCGTCCGAAGCGGTCGATGATCCGGTCGTAGACCTCCAGGCGGCGCGCGGACTCGACGTCGACGTCGATGTCCGGCAGCGACGTCCGCCGCTCGGACAGGAAGCGTTCGAAGAGCAGCCCGTGTTCCAGTGGGTTCGCGGTGGCGACGAACAGGCTGTGGTTGACCATGGAGCCGGCGCCGGAGCCGCGGGCTGCGACCCGGATGCCCATGTCCCGCACATCGGCGACGACTTGGGCTACGGCAAGGAAGTACGGCTCGAAGTGCAGGCGGCCGATGATGCCGAGCTCGTAGTCGAGCTGGTCCATTGCGCGCTGGTCGCGGTCGAGGCTGCGGGCGACCATGCCGCTCTCGCATCGCTGGCGCAGCAGCCGCATGGCCCCGTCAGGCCCCGGCTCGGCGCCGACCACGGAGGGTTCGGGGAAGTGCGGTACCCCAAGTCCCAGGTCCCGGGCCGGGTCGACGTCGCACGCGTCCGCGACCAGGGCGGTGTCGGCGATCAGCCGCTCGGCGCGGCGTCGGTCCGCCCCGGCGGCGGCCGCCACCCGCTCGGCGATCTCGGTCATCGCGGGCCCGTCCTTGAGCCAGCGTTCACCGCAGTCCAGGCGCCGCCGGTCGATGGGCCGCAGCAGCCGGGCCGCGTCCAGCACGTCCGCGATCCGGTGCTGGGCGGGGTCGGCGTAGCGGACGGCGTTGGTCAGAACGGCCGGAATGGCAAGGTGGTCGGCGAGCGTCAGGGTGTGCGCGGCAAGGCGGACAGAGCCCGGGCCGGTGCCGGACAGGCCCCAGCACACGATTTCCAGCCGCAGTCCGTCGCCGGTGATCTGCCGCCATGGGGCGAGGAGTCGTTCGGCGACGTCCGGGCGGCCGGCGGCGAGGGCGCGCAGGGGCTCCGATGCGGGACCGAGCAGCACCGTCAGGCCATCGCCGGCGTGCTGGGCGAGCATCTCCCAGGACGCTGTGGGCGGCTTGCCCGCGGGGAAGGCTTCGGCGTGCGCGCAGGACACCATCCGGCACAGCCGCGCCCACCCGCTCGCATCCTGGGCCAGGAACGTGGCCCGGAAGGCGGCCTCGGTGACATGGGCGCCGCCGCGTACTGGGGACCGGTGGCGTACCTCGGCCGGTGGGACATGGGCGGCGACGCCGAGATCGACGCCGAATACAGGCTTCACTCCGGCGGCCGCGGCGGCCTTCGCGAAGCGCACCGTTCCGGTGACCATGTCGCGGTCGGTCAACGCCACCGTCCCGATCTCGCGTTCGGCGGCTCGGGCGATGATGTCGCGCGGGTGCGAGGCGCCGTAGCGGGCCGAAAACCCACTGCTGACGTGTAGGTGTGGGACGCCTCCTCGCATGACACCCTCCGCCCAGATACCCCCAAACCCGTACCAACCGATCCAGTCACTCTCGACTGTATCGAACATTAATTCGAACATGCGAGTTCCGGACATCATTGTTCGGCCATCCAGGGTCGCGAGGGAGGTGTACAGAGGGGGCAGGACCGCATGTCTGAGTACGTGACGCCCGAGATCTGAGTAGCCGATCGGCTGTGCGGCGCCGGCCGCCCACCTTTGATGGGGGCATGAACGCCTCCGCACCCGCTTCCGCTCGCCTTGTGCAGTCTCCGGCCCCGAGGGAGCGCACACGACTGTGGGCCGCCCTGGCCGCACTCCTGTTCGTGCCGGCAGCTGTGGTGACCGGGATCCTGACGCTGGCCTCGGAGCAGGCCTCCCGGTGCGTGACCTACGGCGAGCAGTGCACCCCCGGCCTGCCCAGCTGGGTGTTCGAGGGGAGTGCGGGCGTCGGCACGGTGGCGCTGCTTGTCGCACTGGCCGCGCCGGCCGTACGGATGCGGCAGGCGGCGCTCACCGTCCAGGTGCTCGCCGAGGGCACCGCGCTGCTGGTCATCCTCAGCCACGCCTGAGCCAGCAGCAGGCGCATCCGGCCGTATCGGCACC